>CAZJXF010000040.1:0-26165 GCA_964549995.1 uncultured Desulfatirhabdium sp.
ACATCGTTCATGAATCCAGCAGCAGGGCGCATCGGGAAATGATCACGGTCAATTGTGCGGCCATTCCGCTGACCCTTGTCGAAAGCGAGCTCTTCGGGCGGGAGAAGGGGGCTTACACCGGTGCATCGAGTCGTCAGGTCGGACGTTTTGAAATCGCCGATGGATCGAGCCTCTTTCTGGATGAAATCAGCGAGCTGCCATTGGAAATCCAGGCCAAGCTCCTACGGGTTCTGGAAAACGGCAGGTTCGAGCGCCTCGGAAGTACCCGGAGCCGTCAGACGAACGCCCGAATCATTGCGGCCACGAATCGGGACCTGCAGATCGCTGTCCGCGAAGGTCGATTTCGGGAAGATCTCTATTACCGTCTGAACGTATTTCCTTTGCATGTGCCGCCGCTTCGGGAACGGGTCGAAGACATACCGCTGCTGACCTGGCATTTCATCGAAGAATTGTCGCAGCACATGGGAAAACGGATCGATCGGGTTCCGGAGGCCGTCATGAACAGCCTCAAGACCTATCCTTGGCCGGGCAATGTCCGGGAATTGAAAAATGCCATCGAACGGGCCATGATTCAGGCGACCACGCCGGTATTGGAAATCGAGGTGCCGATGGCTGTCGCATCCGATCGTTCAGTCGTCTCGGCTGATGTCTCCATCGCCGCTTCTTTCTCCGGACAGAAGAAACCGTCCTTGCCGTTCCTCGCATCCCTGGACGATGTCCAAAGAGCCCATCTGATCGACGTTTTGCATCGGACCGGATGGCGCATCCGAGGGCCGCACGGGGCCGCCGCCCTCCTCGGCATCAAACCCACCACCCTCGAATCCCGCATGAAACGCCTCGGCATCACCCGCCCGTAACATCGCACGATTCTCCACTATTTCGGGTGATCTACGATATATCGTGGATCAATCCGACCATCCATCGGCAAAAGCGTCCGTACTTCGGTGGTATTCCAATTTATAACAAATGGTTATGGGCTTTGGCACTGGTATTGCGTAACGTGTTTGCAAGACCATCTCCATGACGACTTCGCAAAAAGGCGCGCTACCCCCGACTTTGGGGAATTTCCTGGCCTGAGCATGGGGGGAGATACGCCTTTTGATGTTGCATCGGATACTTGTTTGAAGCCGCCGGAGATCGTTGGGCCGGGCATGCTCATTCAAGTCATATCTGTTTGAATAACAAGATGTTGCATTCCAATGACCCATCGTTGAAGTCTGGCCACATGCCCGGCACTTACGAGCTCGGGCGGCTGAGTTTATCCGATGCAACGAAAAAGGCGTGTCTCCTCCCATGCGTCTCGGGTGAGACTTTTGGACTTTTTGCGAGTCCATCATCTCCATGACCGGGCGACTATCGGTTCTTGCGGGAATACCACCCTTTTGCGTACAGGAGGATCGGTACGACATGACCGAGAAACAGACGGATCGAAGATTCCGGAACATCCAGAAACGTCGTCGGACATCCGCCGTTTTTCCGTTTCAAACGACATCCGACACGATTGCACTGGTGATCGAGCTTCACCTGAACGATCGTCAGATGCATACCGTGATTCGGGACTTGACGAGGCTGTCGGGACCCATCTCCGTCGAAATCGGATGCGATACATGTCGGATCTGGATGAATTACGAAGACCCCCGGAACGTATTGATGGCGATTGGCTGGCGCACCGAGGCAGCCCTGAGCCGCTTCATTCGGTCGGAAAAATTCGAGGCGCTCCTGGCCATATTGGAAACCGTGACGGACAGGCCCCGAATGTATGTGAGCAGTCAACGACCGATGCACTCGCATCTTTCTCGAAAGCGCATTTCGCAAGATGCCTTCATGCTGTAAAGGACCGTACCATGAGTGAGGAAACCATCCATAAACATATAGTGCCGATGGAGTCGATCCCATCCCCCGAAGCCGAGGTGTCGGACCATGGAGAGGATTCCCCAAGTGGATCGTCCTCCAGCGTTCCGCCGCTACTGTATGTCGGCATCGGTGCATCGGCCGGAGGCCTCGAGGCCATCGAAAGCTTCTTTACCCACATGCCCGAAGACAGCGGCATGGCCTTCATCGTCATTCAGCACCTGTCGCCCGACTACAAGAGCCTGATGGTGGAGCTGTTGTCCAAGAAAACCCGCATGTCCGTCTACCGAGCGGAAGAGGGAATGCAGGTTGAAGCCAACAGTGTCTACCTCATTCAACCGAAGAAAAACCTCACGATTTTCCACGGAAAACTCCTGTTGCGAGACCCCGATCCCTCCAAGGGGTTGAACCTGCCGATCGACATTTTCTTCCGGTCGCTTGCAGAAGACCAGGCCGAAAAATCCGTGGGGATCATCCTTTCGGGAACCGGAAGCGACGGGATGCGGGGGGTTCGCTACATCAAAGAGGCGGGCGGCATGGTGATCGTTCAGTCCGAAGCCTCGGCCAAATTCGACGGCATGCCCCGAAGCGCCATCTCGACAGGGCTTGCGGATTTCATTCTCGATCCGGAGGAAATGCCCGATCGACTGCTTTCCATCGTGAAGTACCCCCGCTTGAACGTTCGGGAGACGTCCGGAGCCGTGCTTCCCGAAGACAGCGAACTCGATCGGATCTTTTCCCTGCTTCGGGACGAATGCAAGGTCGATTTCACCCATTACAAGCCCAGCACCATCCTGCGGCGGATCGAGCGGCGGATGACCATCAACCGGATTCCGACGCTCAAGGAATATGCCTTCTTCGTGGGTACATCCAGTCAGGAAATCCACGCCCTCTTTCATGAACTGCTGATCGGTGTGACGAGTTTCTTTCGGGATGCCGAAGCCTTTCAGGAGCTGCACGATCGATGGCTTCCCGATCTCTTCGGTCGGATCGACAATCGGGAAGTCCGTTTCTGGGTGCCGGGTTGTTCCACAGGCGAAGAAGCTTACAGCCTGGCCATTCTCTGTCAGGAAGTGATGGAGCGCATGGATCGGCGGATATCGGTCAAGATTTTCGCGACCGACGTGGATCGGGATGCCATCCAGAAGGGCAGCTCGGGCATTTATCCCACCAGTGCGGCCAACGACATTCCCAGCGAATATCTCGGCAAGTATTTTCATGTCGGTCCGAACGAAATCCGCATTTCCCGTTTCATCCGGGAAATGGTGGTTTTCGCTCAGCACAATCTCGTGAAGGATCCGCCGTTCACCAACATCGATCTCATCAGTTGCAGAAATCTCCTGATCTACCTGCAGCCGGTCCTTCAGAAAAAGGTGTTGGAATACTTCGTCTTTTCTCTGAATGCAGGGGGTATCCTGCTGTTGGGAAAAAGCGAAACGACGGGAGATCTCTCGGATTATTTCGATGCCCTGCACCACAAATACAAAATCTATCGGGCTCAAGGGAAGCGGCTTCCCATGCTTCAGGCATCCGACATCGCTTTGAGCCAGCGTCTTCCGGCCAAGGTACCGATCCAGCCGTATTATCCGCGGCTGACACGCTACCACGAGGAAGAGCGTATTCTCGACCGCTTTCTGCAGGCGATGGCGAGCGATTATGTGCTGGCTGCAGCCGTGGTCAATCACCATTTCGAGCTCGTGCATTCGGTGGGCGAGATCGGCCGATTTTTACACCTGCCCAGTGGCCGCATGCAGAACGATGTCGTCAAGATGGCTGTTTCCGAAATCGCCATTCCGCTGGCGACCGGGCTTCAGCGGGTGCTGGACCGCAAGGAGCCGATCACCTACTCCCATATTCGGATTGAAGGGGAAGAGGGACGCTTGTCGGTACAGCTTCGAATCAAACCGCTGCCTGCCAGAAAAGGGCAGGAAACCCTTCTGGCCGTGTTTTTCGATAAAGAGCGGGAAATCGAAATCCTCGATACCGCGGACAGTACGGTGGTCTTCGATATGGGAAAGGAGGCCAAACAGCGTATTCAGGACCTGGAGCAGGAGGTTCAGTTTGTCCGGGAGAACCTGCAGGCCACGATCGAGGAGCTCGAGACGTCCAACGAAGAGCTTCAGGCGGCAAACGAGGAGCTGTTGGCCAGCAACGAAGAGCTGCACAGCACGAACGAAGAGCTTCAGTCCGTCAACGAGGAGCTGCATACGGTCAATGCGGAGCATCAACTCAAGATCATGGAGTTGACCGAAGTGACGAACGATCTGAACAACCTGATGGAAAGCTCTCAGATTGCAGCGCTCTTCCTGGACGAGGATCTCCACATCCGCAAATTCACCCCCATCTTGAAAACATTGTTCGCTATCGGTGAAGGCGATATCGGTCGCCCCATGGATGTCATCGAGCGCAGCGGCATGAACGTTCCGCTGCGCCAATGGGTGAAACAGGTTTCTGCCACCATGACGCCGATGGAAACCCAAATTCAGGATCGATCCGGTGAATGGTACCTGTTGCGCATCGTTCCATACCGGATCGGCCCGAAGAGTTTTTCCGGAATGATGCTGTCCTTCGTCAACATCACGAGGTTGAAGGCTGCCGAAACCGAGGCCGAACGGAACCGAATGCGTATCGAGGAGGTGGCGTCCCTGACGGCTACGGGGTATTGGGAGATGGACCGCGATACGGAAAGCCTCGATCTATCGCCGTCTATCCTCGCACTTCTCGGTATAGGGCATTTGGGACCGCTTTCCTTCAATGCATGGATCGGGATGCTCCATCCGGACGATCGACCTCGGTTCAGACGACTGATCGAGGAGCGGGAAGGCGTTGGGTTCGATGACATCTTTCGCTGGATGCCCGAGGACAGTGATGCGCAGCGATGGATCCGCCTCATCTATCGGCCGGATCCGAACCGTCCCGGACGGATCGGCGGGGCAATCCAGGAAATGACCCATGTCATCGAAATGAAACAGGCTCTTGCAGACAGCGAAAACCGCTACCGGGAACTCTTCGAACACATCGGCAGCGGGGTGATGGTGCTGGAGGCGGTCGATTCTGCAGGAAGCGATTTTCGTATCGTGGAATGCAATTCGTCGGCTCAGACCATTGCCGGTTTCAGCGGGGCCGAGGCCGGAGGGCAGCCGATCTCTCGGGTGATTCCGGACATGCAAACGAACGGACTGATCGAGATGATGCGTCATGTCTATCAGACCGGAAGCACGGTGCGTTTTCCTGTCCTGCCGTACGACAGGGGATCCGATCGCCAATGGTTGGAACATTCCCTGTATCGTCTTTCGTCGAAAGCCGTCGTGCTGGTGGTTGATGACGTGACCGAGCGGGTTTGCAGGGCAAATGCCGCAGGAGGAAGCCATGAATGAACCCCGTCTTGATTCCGAAATCACCGTTCTCGTTGTCGAGGACGATCCCGATATCCGGTTTGCCACCGTACGGGTGCTCGAAAAGGCAGGCTATCGGACAGCCGAGGCTGCGGACGGATCGGAAGCGCTTCGAAAAGCTTCGGAAATCCGTCCGGATATCATCCTGCTGGACCAGATTCTGCCCGACATGGACGGCTCGGCGGTTTGTGCTCGGATCAAGGAGAATCCACTCTTTTTGCATACCCTCGTCATCCTGATTTCCGGACTCCGAACGGATGTCGATGATCAAATCCGAGGTCTTGCGAGTGGGGCCGACGGGTACATCACCCGACCCATCGGAAATCAGGAACTGGTCACCCGCATCCATGCCTTCGCCCGGATTCAGAGCCGTGGGCGGAGCTTGCGGGAGAAGGCTCTCGAGCGCATCCGGCAGTCCGGATCGGTCTGTTCGCTTACCGGCAATGAATCGATCGAACACGTGATCCATGAATTGCAGGTGCACCAGGCGGAGCTGGAAATTCAAAACGAGGAACTGCAGCGCGCCCAAATCGCCCTGGAGAAATCCCGAGATCGGTTTGCCATGCTCTACCATCATGCGCCCGTAGGCTATGCCACCCTCGATGAAGCGGGCATGATCCATGAGGCCAACCATACCCTTGCTGCCATGCTCGATACAGCGATGAGCGAGATCGTCGGATCCGCCTTCAGCAAATGGCTGGCTCCGGAAGATCGGGAGGTGTTTCTGCGATGGTATCCGTCGTTTTTCCGGTATCCGGCCGGAAAGCGTCTCGATGTCCGCCTGAAGGATGCCGACGGAACCCAGGATGTCGTGGTTTCTCTCTTCGGCAGGAAGTGGAACGAAATCCAGCAGGGTGGATCCGGCGAAGAATCGGCGGACCGGATTCATCTGGTCGTACTCGATGTTTCCCATGAACGAAAGGCCCAGGAATGTTTGCAGCAGAGCGAGCTCAAGTACCGCATCGTCTCGGAGAATACCCACAATTGGGAATTCTGGATGGGCCCGGACGGCGAGGTCCGCTACTGCTCGCCCTCCTGCAAACGTATCTCCGGATACGACCCAGACGATTTCGAACGGGATCCCGAGCTGCTCCGCTCCATCATTCATCCGGAAGACCGGAGGGTATGGGACGACCATGAACATCACGTGGCCCAGACCCGCGGATTCGACGCCATCGAATTCCGGATTGTCCGACCCGATGGGAGCGTTCGTTGGATGGCGCACTGCTGTCATGCCGTTTTCGATGACGAGGGACGGTATCTGGGAACCCGTGGGTGTACCCGAGACATTACGACGGAAAAATCGACGGAGCAGGAAAAATCACGACTGGAAGAACGGTTACGCCAAACCGAAAAAATGGAAGCCATCGGGACGCTTGCAGCCGGTGTGGCCCATGATTTCAACAACTTGCTCACCATCATCATGGGGAACGCCGAGTTGATGAAACTGCAGTTGGACCGGCATTCCGAAGCCCTTCACAGTGTCGACGAGATCGTCAAGGCCAGCCAGGCCGGTGCCGAACTGACCCGGCAGCTTCTGGCCTTCAGTCGGAAACAACCGGTTCATGTACGATCCGTGGATCTCAACCGGGCCTTACAGAACATGCAAAAAATGCTGAGACGGCTGCTTCGGGAAAACATCGATATCGAGCTTCAGCCGGCGGAAACGGTCCGCTCGATTCATGCAGACGTCAATCAAATCGAGCAGGTCGTGATGAACCTCTGTGCCAATGCCGGGGATGCCATGCCGGAAGGGGGGACACTGACGATCCTGACCCGGAATGTCGATGGGAAACCCCATCCGGAAGACTCGGACCGCTCGGCTCTTCGGGAATG
Source organism: uncultured Desulfatirhabdium sp. (assembly GCA_964549995.1). GTDB lineage: Bacteria > Desulfobacterota > Desulfobacteria > Desulfobacterales > Desulfatirhabdiaceae > Desulfatirhabdium. The sequence continues at coordinate 7,083 of CAZJXF010000040.1, forward strand.
GGTCTGCCTGAGTGTCCGGGATACCGGCTGCGGCATGGATGAGGCGACCCGGCAGCGGATTTTCGAGCCCTTCTTCACCAGCAAGCAGAAAGGAAAGGGGACCGGCCTGGGGTTGTCGACCGTTTATGGAATCGTTCGTCAGCATGGCGGTTTCATCGAGGTTTCCAGCACCCCCGGTGCGGGAACGACGTTCGATATCTATTTTCCGGTATCCGAAACGGAGGTTCAAAACGAGCCGATGGCGCAAGAGGGTGCAATGTCGTCCCGTGACGTGATGCAACACCACGGCAATGTTCTGGTTGTAGAAGACGACCCGTCGATTCGAAGCCTCGTCAGCGAGTTGCTGCAGCGACAGGGGTATCAAGTGCGGGATGCCTCGGATGGCATGAAGGCACTGACGGTGGTTTCCGAATGGCGTCAACCCATCGATCTGCTCGTCACCGATGTCGTTATGCCTCGCATGAGCGGAAAGGAACTGGCTCGAAAGCTCAAGGGGCAACGACCGAACCTGAAGGTGCTCTTCATGTCGGGATACACGGAAGAGCGGCTACCCGAGGCCGGCATGATCGATGCCGACGAGGCGTTTATCGTCAAACCCTTTGCCCCCGATTCGTTCTTGCAAATGGTCAATCGCATGCTACACGCCGAAGCGAATTGAAGGGCCTCATGGTTCCGGTTTGACAAAACCTGCGATTTCATCGATAGTAATATCGGATTCTGGTTCATCAGACATCTTTTCCTGAAACGCAGGGGGGCGCCATGTCGAGGGTTCGCCCGGGCGGCGGTTATCGAGCCACAGCGAGCTTCCAGACCGCCACGCTGATTTACGATGCCACCTACTGGTTTTGCGAGAAATTTCTTGATGGCCGATCCCGAATGGTGGAGCAAATGGTGCAGGCAGCCCGTTCGGGCAGGCAGAACATTGCCGAAGGAAGCCGTGCGGCAGGTACGTCGTCCCAGATGGAACTGCGCCTCTTGAATGTGGCTCGAGCCAGCCTCGAAGAATTGTTGCTGGATTTCGAGGATTATCTGCGGCATCGGCGCTTGCCGCAATGGGCGGTGGGCTCGAGGGAAGCACGGGCCGTGCGGGAAGTGCCCAGGAGATTTCGGAGAGATCGGTTTCCTCCGAGAGATCGGTCCGATCGGTCTGATCCGTCAGATCCGTCGGATCAGACCGATCAGACCGATCGGACCGATCGGACGGACCCGACAAATCTTACGGATCTGACGGATCAGCAGAGGTGGAGCCTCTATGCGCCCTGGCTCGAGAACGACGATCCGGCCGTTCGGGCCAATGCCATCATCTGCCTGATTCATCAGGCCAATTTCCTTCTGGATCAGCAGATAGCGGCCCTCGAAAAGCGTTTTGTGGAAGAGGGCGGCTACAGGGAGCAGTTGGCTGCGGCCCGGTTGGCTTTCCGCAGAAAATCGATGGATCAGTCCGATCCGACGGATCTGACTGATCGGAACGATCGGAAAGATCGAGGCCCGACCTGTCCCTTGTGCGGCAAACCCGCAGTGCTGCGGGTCGCCAAAAGCGGCAAGAATGCCGGCAACTCCTTCTGGGGCTGCTCCGATTATCCGAAATGCAAAGGCATCCTCCAGGGATGAGGTTTTCGGCGATAGAGGAATGGGAATTTCACATGATCATTGCATTGGGTGACAAGAAACCGAAGATCGGAAACAACGTGTTCATTGCGCCGACTGCGGTTGTGGTGGGGGATGTGACGATTGGCGATGGGTCGAGCATCTGGTATGGGGCCGTGCTGCGGGGGGACATGGCGCCCATCGTCGTGGGAAACGACACGAACATTCAGGACAACTGCACGGTCCATACGGATTACGGCAAACCGGCCCGCATCGGCAGTCGGGTGACCATTGGTCACAACGCCGTCATTCATGCCTGTACGATCGAAGACGACTGTCTGATCGGCATGGGCAGCATTCTGCTCAACGAATCGGTGGTCCGAACCGGTACCATGGTGGCTGCAGGATCCCTCCTGATGGAACGGCAGGAAGTCGGGCCCGATCAATTGGCCGCCGGTTCTCCGGCTACCTCCCGCAAGACCTTCTCCTCCCATCCCATCCCCAAAATCGCCGATCCGGTGGGAAACTACCGAGATGCGGCCGACGAGCACATGAAGATGCAGATGCTCGATGGATGAAGCCTTGGAGCGCTGGCAGCTCAACAAGTAACTGTTTTCTCGTACATTGCCAGTCCACCCTATCGGAGGTCAGCCTTTTCGTAGATGTCGGACCAAATGGCAGATTTCCGGGAAAATCAGCTTTTCGCAAGCGGTTTTGCAGGCATTGAGGCTTCCCGGCATGCAGAAGACGACCGCTCCCTGGACGATTCCGGCAGCCGCCCGAGACAGCATGGCTGCCGCATCGATTTCTTCGAAACTGAGCATGGCGAACAAGGTGCCGAAGGCGCTCAATTCCTTTTCGAAAAGAGGTTTCACGGCCTCGATGGTCACATCCTTCGGGCTGATCCCCGTTCCGCCCGTGATCAGGACGGCATCCGGTCGATGCTGGTTCAAAATGCCGATGACGACGTTTCGGATGGCTTCCGTGTCGTCCGGCACCACTTCATGGGCCATGACCGAATGACCTTCTTTCTCCGCCCGCTTGCGAATCCAGTTGCCGCTTTTGTCCTCCGAAAGGGTTCGGGTGGAGGAAACGCTCACAACAGCCATTGTGACGACATCGGGCGCATCGGCCCGGTGATCCGCTCTGCCCATACATCGTTCTCCATCAAGAGGTTTCCAGAGCCTGCAACACCACCTGGTCGGCCCCATCCTTTTCGACAAACATGACATTCACCATTTCGGATCTACGGGTGGCGATGGTCTTGCCGACATAATTGGCTTGAATCGGCAGTTCCCGATGCCCTCGGTCCACCAGTACGGCCAGCTCGATTCGGTCGGGCCTTCCGAAATCGATGAGTGCGTCCATGGCGGCCCGGGTAGTCCGACCCGTGAAGAGCACATCGTCCACCAGAACGACCTGCATCCCGTCGATGGAAAAGGGGATGTCGGTGGCTTGCAGCACCGGATGTCGGGCCACACGGGTCCAGTCGTCGCGATAGAGGGTGATGTCCAGAATACCGACCGGCACGTGGACCCCTTCCACATCGGTGAGGTTTTTCCCGAGTCTCTGGGCCATGATCACCCCGCGGGTCTGGATTCCCACCAGTGCCAGCCCTTTGGCGCCCTTGTGGGCTTCCAGGATTTCATGGGTCATCCGGATCAGGATGCGATCGATATCCGAAGCGTCGAGCAGAATGCGTTCCGTTGTCATGGCGTTTCCTGTCGGTGTTGGCGGCATGCCCCGCATCGGGTGCATGCAGTTAAAGGGCAGGGAGGAGACGGGCGGCCTTCGAGCGCCCGTTCGTATTCATGTTGCAGGAAGGTGCGGCTTACGCCTGCATCGATGAAATCCCAGGGCAGCGTCTCCGAAAACGGCCTCGATCGGGTTGCTTCCCGCTCCGGATCGATCGTCATGTTCCGCAGGGCGCCCTTCCATCCGCCCGAGGATCGAGATGCCCGATCGAGGGCATCGGCGGCCCTGCGGTCCGCCCTCGAAAGCCATCCCTGGAGAACGGCATCCCGGATGGGCTCTGCGGAAAGGGTGACATTGGGAATTCGGGCCAATCCCTTTTGGAGAATGCGGAGCTTTTGCCGCAGCAGCGCAGAAGGATCCATGGGCGCCCATTGAAACGGGGTCACCGGTTTGGGAACGAAGGCATTGAGGCTGACGGCAATGGTGCCGATGGTTCCACGTTTGCGGCTTTCCTCGAGGAAGACGGCCTTGACGGCGGCCACCAGCCCGACGATGGCTTGGATGTCCTCCAGGGTTTCGGTAGGAAGACCCATCATGAAATACAGCTTCAGGTTGGGAATTCCCGCCCGAACGAGTCTTCGGGCTGCCTCGATGACCTGGATTTCGTCGATCCCCTTGTTGATCACCCGTCGCATCCGTTCCGATCCGGCTTCCGGGGCGAGGGTCGCCGTTTTCACCCCCTGGGCGGCCAGCTCTTCAGCCAAATCCGGTGTAATGGCATCCACCCGAAGCGAGCTGAAGGAGAGCGAAACACCGGCCTTTTGTCCTTCGGCGCAAACCGCAGCAAGTTCCGGGAGATCCGATACGGCCGTTCCGAGAATGCCGATGGTTGGCGACAACTCCGCTCCCCGGTGCAATGCATCGAGCAAAACCGGAAGGCTTCGGTAGCGGGGTGGCCTGTAGAGAAATCCGGCGCTGCAGAACCGGCACCCGTGTGGACACCCCCTGCCGATTTCGATCAGAAAATGGTTCCGGAAGGTTCCGGCATCCGTCAGAATCCGTGTGGCTGTGGGCCACGGATCGAGGTTCTGCAGAACACCCGCCTGGACAATCTGCGGAAGATCCGGATGAACGGGCTTTCGGAAGAGAATGCCCCCCGAATCCTCATACCCGATGTCGTACAATTCCGGCACATAGGCGCAGGTGATGGACTGTGCCATGTGCCACAACCGCTCTTCTTCGGGGCGGTCTTCGGTTTGCTCGTACACCTCCGCCCATCGATCCAGCGTCTCTTCGACCTCGCCCAGCAGAAACACGTCGATGAAAGGGGCGATGGGCTCCGGATTGAGGGAACAGGCCACCCCTCCTGCAAGAATCAGGGGGAAGGTCTCGGATCGGCGCCGATGGGCCCATACGGGAACGCCTGCTCGCCGGAGCAGGGAGGGTATATGAACGAAGTCGTTTTCGAAGGAAACCGAGAAGGCGATGACATCGAAATCCTTCAGCGGCCTTCCCGATTCGACCGATTGCAGGGGGGTATCGGGCCGCTCCGGCAGGAAGGCTCGCTCGCAGAGCCATTCCGGCATGCGGTTGAACAGCCCGTATACCGTTTGAAATCCCAGGTTTCCCATGCCGATCTCATAGGTGTTCGGATAGACCAGAACGGCATGGTACCGGGTTTGTCGCCAGTTCTTTCGGATGGCGCCCCGTTCCCGGAAAGCGTCCTTCCGGGCCGCGGGCCGACGGCGTTCCTTCATCACGCGGTCATCGCTGTGTCCGCAGGAATGTCGGAACGTCGAGGTTCGTTTTGCCGGGAGGGTAGTTTTCGAGTTCCTCCTTCAGCGTACCGCTGCTGTCCGTGAACGCCCCTCCTCGGATCATGGGCGGAATGTCGAAATAATCATCCTCGGTCGGCGGAAGAGGTCGGACCTTCCCGCCATAGGTTTCGTCGATAACCGATGCCCCTCCGGCTCCAGCACCCCGCCGTCCGCCAGCCAGAACCTTGAGATTGCGCTTGGGTTCCGGCAATGCAATTCCTGTTGCGATCAGGGTGACGCGGACCTCTTCCCCCAGGTTGTTGTCGAAAATCAGGCCCCAGATGATTTCCGTCGTATCGTTTTCGCCGATTTCCTGATAGATGCGGTCACAGGCCGAGGTCATTTCCTCTTGGGAGATTTCTTCGGAACTGGTGATGTTGAGCAGGACCCCTTTGGCGCCGGAAATGCTGATGCCTTCCAACAACGGATGGGAGAACGCCTGCTCTGCCGCCAAGATGGCTCGATTCTCGCCGGTTGCCGATCCGATGCCCATGAGGGCCATACCGGATTTGGACATGATCCGCTCGACATCCTTGAAATCGAGATTGATATACCCCGGCATGTAGATCAGATCGGTGATGCCCTTCACCGAGTTGAGCAGCACTTCGTCGGCTTTCTTGAAGATGTCGATCATGCGGGTATTTTTGGTGCCGACGCTCTGCAACTTGTTGTTGGGGATGACGATGACAGTGTCGGCGTGCTGGCGCATCAGCTCGATGCCTTCGTCCGCCACCTTCTCCCGGGGCTTGCCTTCGAAGCGGAACGGTTTGGTAACGACTGCGACGGTCAAAATCCCCATGGATTTGCACAGTTCGGCAATGACCGGAGATGCTCCGGTGCCCGTGCCGCCGCCGAATCCGGAGGCGATGAACACCATATTGGCACCTTCGAGCGCGCTTCGCAGCATGTCTTCACTTTCGAGGGCCGCTTCCCTGCCTTTCTGGGGATCGGAACCCGCACCCAAACCGTTCAGCATTTTTTCTCCCAGCTGAATCCGGATGGGGGCCTTGCACCGCTGCAAGTCCTGTGCATCGGTGTTGGCTGCAATGAACGTGACCCCCTTGATGTCGGCATCGATCATATTGTTGATGGCGTTTCCGCCGCCTCCGCCGACACCGATGACCTTGATGACGGCGCTGTTATCGATTTCTTGTCGTTCACTTTCGCTTGCAAGATACGTAAACCCCATGAGCCATCCCCCTCTTCTGCATGTTCCCCCGTTTTTCCTGCCCGATCGGGCAGGTCCGCTACTGAATCGATCGCAACTGGTGTTCGGCCATTCCGCCCTGTTCTCTCTCCGCTCCCACCTCAAACCATCTTCCGATACCCGCAGGGCCCTGTCAAGATCCCTGTTTCGTAAAAAAAAGGTCTGCAGGTATTTTCTGCAGCTACATGGTTTCGGGTGCTTCGACACCCAACAGACCCAGACCGTTTCGGATGACAAGACGCACGGCGGTCATCAGATAGAGCCGCATGCAACTCTCCTCGATATCGTCGGTGAGGACGCGGCGCTTGTTGTAGTAGGCATGAAACTGGCCTGCCAGGTCCATCAGGTAGTGAGCGAGTCGATGGGGCTCGAGATGGTGCGCCGCTCGCTCGATCACTTCCGGATAGCGGATCAGGAACCGGATCAGCTGAATGTCCTCCGGCGTGTCGAGAACGGTGTACGCGCTTTCGCTCCAAGCCACCCGATCGATGCCTGCCTTCGCAGCCTTGCGGATCATGCTGCAGATGCGGGCATGCACATATTGGACGTAGTAAACCGGGTTCTCGTTCGACTGTTTTTTGGCCACGTCGAGATCGAAGTCGAGCGGGCTGTCGGAATTGCGCATCAAAAAGAGAAACCGGGCGGCATCTCTTCCGACTTCGTCCATGACTTCCCGCAGTGTCACAAACTCCCCGGCACGGGTGCTCATCGCCACCGGGCGGCCCCCCCGAAGCAGGTTGACCAGCTGAACCAGAATGACGTTGAACCGCGAACTGTCCCGGCCCGATGCCTGGATGGCTGCAGCGATCCGGGGAATGTATCCATGATGGTCCGCTCCCCATACGTCGATGACCGTTTCGAACCCTCGCTCGAACTTGTCGATGTGGTAGGCGATGTCCGATGCGAAATAGGTCGTCTGACCGTTGTTGCGGACGACGACCCGGTCTTTTTCGTCTCCGTAGGCCGATGTCCGGAACCACAAGGCGCCTTCGTGTTCGTAGATGGTTCCCGATTCCCGGAAATGATCGAGGATGGCGGAAACCTTTCCGCTGTCATAGAGGCTTTGTTCGCTGAACCAGCAGTCGTAACGCACCCCGAAGCGCTCGAGGTCCTGCCGCATGTCTTCCAGAATGAGGTCTGCCGCGTAACGGGCGCAAAAGGAAACAGCCGCTTCATCCGATTGCTCGAGGAGGGATTCCCCGCGCTCTTCGAGAATCTTCGATGCGATGTCCCGAATGTAGTCTCCCTGGTAACAGTCTTCCGGAAAGGGCACCGGATCTCCGGTCAATTGCCGGTACCGAAGAAAGACGGATCTGCCGAGCGTTTGAATCTGTCGTCCCGAATCGTTGATGTAGTATTCCTTTTGGACGTCGTAGCCGCAGGCTGCGAGAATGTTGGCGATGCTGTCACCGACTGCTGCTCCTCGGCCGTGTCCGATGTGCAACGGTCCCGTCGGATTGGAGGAAACGAATTCGACCTGGATACGGCGGCCCTTCCCCATATCGCTTGTGCCGTAGCGCTCCCCGCTTCGATGGATGTCCCTGAGGGCGTCGATCCATGCCCTTGCGGAAATTCGGAAATTCAGAAACCCCGGCCCAGCGGCTTCTGCAGTGGCGAGCAGGTCGTCGCCGGTGGAAAGGCGATCCAGGATTAGCTGGGCGACGGCTCTCGGTGGCATTTTCAACGATTTGGCCAGCACCATGGCGATGTTGCTGGCATAATCCCCATGCGCTTCAATTTTGGGAATATCGATATCGATCTCGGGCCAGGAGGAGGACGGGGGGGGCGCAATGGCTCCTCTCTTGACGGCCTGGTCCAGTGCGTTTCTGATCAGCGCCTTCAATCGGTGTTTCATTGGAAAAGCGGTATCCTTCCAGTCTTCGGGATCAACCGGTCCAGCCTCGGATCTGTTCGCTCAACGAGGCCACCGTATGCTGCAGTTCTTGAATGAGTCGGGGCAGGGAAGATTTCAGCCCTTCCAGGTCTTTTTCCCGGCCATGTTTGACGACGACCTGTGCCAGTTTGGCCGTTTCATCCAGCCCGAGCGTGCTGGAAGAGCCCTTGATGGAGTGGGCGGCTTCCGCCGCCAGTCGGGCATCCATGTCTCGCTGGGCCTGCACCAGTTTGTCGAGTTCTCCGGGAGCCGTCTGGATGAACAATCGGGCGACTTCGACGATGTCTTCCTCATCCAGGCCGAGATTGCCGGCGATGGTCTTGAAATCCATGATCTTCCTCTTTCTGCGGTTGGCGACTTCATCCGATTCATTGGCTCGAGGGGCAGAGCGTTCGCAGAGGACAAATCGTGCATCGGGGTTTTCTGGCGATGCAGAATTCCCGTCCGAGGTAAATGAGCTGCAGGGAAAAATCGCTCCAGTCTTCCTTCGGAATGACGGCCATCAAGTCGGTTTCGATCCGGGTGGGGTTGTCGCTGTGGGTCAGCCCAAGCCGCTTGGAAATACGCTTGACATGGGTGTCCACCACGATGGTGGGACGGCCGAAGGCGGCTCCCAGGACGACATTGGCCGTTTTCCGTCCGACACCGGGCAGCTCGACAAGCGCCTCGATCGAATCGGGAACCCGGCCTCCGTGATGCTCGATGATGGCCCGGGCGCATTCACGGATGTGCTTGGCCTTGCTGCGAAAATATCCCGTCGGTCGAATGAGTCGTTCCAGCAGCTCCGGGTCGGCCTGGGCGAAGGCTTGGGGATCGGGAAACGTCTGAAAGAGCTTCGGGGTGACCTGATTCACCTGACGATCGGTGCATTGGGCCGACAGAATGGTGGCGATCAGCAGCTGGAAAGCATCGGCATGATCCAGTTGCGTCTTGACATCCGGATAGCATGCCCGTAGGATTTCCACAATTTGCGACACACGATGTCGTTCACTCGTTTCAAGCACCGGTCCGATTGCCTCCCATCTGCGGGATCTCCTGTCCGTACCTGTGAAAGCCTAACATGAAACCGAAGAAAAATAAAGTCCGCGGCCTTGGATTGTGCTCCGGCGGTCTGGACAGCATGCTGGCCGCCGCCATCCTCCGAGATCAGGGCATCGAAGTCGAATGGATCAGTTTCGAAACCCCCTTCTTTTCGGCGGACAAGGCCAGGAAGGCCGCCGATATGCTGGGGATCCCGTTGACGGTGAGCAACATTACGGACCGATACCTTCCCATGCTGGTGGCGCCGCCCTGTGGTTACGGCCAGCACATGAATCCCTGCATGGACTGTCATACCCTGATGTTTCGCATTGCAGGGGAGTGGATGGACGCAAACGACTTCGATTTTCTGTTCAGCGGAGAAGTGCTCGGACAGCGCCCGTTTTCTCAGACCCGCCCCTCTCTTCGCTATGTCGAAAAGCATTCCGGGCGGGACGGCTACATCGTCCGTCCATTGAGTGCTCGGCTTCTGGAGGAAACCCTTCCCGAGAAAAACGGCTGGATCGATCGCAGCCGTCTGATGGCGATTTCGGGAAGAAGCCGCAAGGAGCAGATGGCCCTTGCCGAACGATTCGGCATCCGCGACTATCCTTCGCCTGCAGGCGGATGCCTGCTGACGGACAAAGGATATTCCGATCGGCTGCGGGATGTCCTCGCTCACCAGACGGTCTATCGGGAGTCGGAGCTCCATCTGTTGCGGTATGGAAGACATTTTCGCCTGAGTGCTGCAACGCGGCTTGTGGTCGGCAGAACGCGGGACGAAAACGACTCGATCCTCCGCTATGTGGATCCATCGTTCGACGTGGTTCTCAAGACCCAGGGCATTCCCGGTCCTACGGCCGTTCTGCCCGGGTTTACGGAAGACATGGATATGCTCCAGCTTGCGGCATCCATCTGTGCCGGATACACCAAGGCCGATCGCAGCCAAACCGTATCGGTTCTGGCAAGCGGTGCCGGCTACAGGGAGACCTTGTCGGTATTCCCCCGCCCGCCGCAGGAGGTTCGGGATCGGCTGATCGGCGGGTCGTAACGCTGTGCGCCTGCATACTTGGCGGCTTCGCAAAAAGCCAGAAGCTCTTGTTTGACCCTCCCACCTGCTGGAAGCCCGGCAGATCATCAGTAAGCAGCGACTTTGGTGTATTTCCGGGCCTGAGCATGGGGGGAGATACGCCTTTTGATGTTGCATCGGATACTTGTTTGAAGCCGCCGGAGATCGTTGGGCCGGGCATGCACATTCAAGCCATATCTGTTAGAAGAACAGGCCGTTGAATTTCAAATGCCCCATCGTTGAAGTCTGGCCACATGCCCGGCCCTTACGAGCTCGGGCGGCTGAGTTTATCCGATGCAACGAAAAAGGCGTATCTCCTCCCATGCGACTCGGATGTGACTTTCAGACTGTTGACCATCAACGTTGATGGGGCACATAGAGTTTATCCAACCGATTTTTCTTCTTCCTCTTCCCGTGTTTTCGGAAAGCACCACTTCTCGATCATTCCGATGATGTGCTCCCGCCGGATGGGTTTGGACAGGTAATCGTCCATCCCGGCCTCGAGGCAGATTTCGCGATCCCCTTTCAGCGCATGCGCCGTCATGGCGATAATGGGCAGGTTGTGGAATCCGGCCCGCCGGATTTCCTTGGTAGCTTGAATACCATCCATGACCGGCATTTGAATGTCCATGAAAACCAGATCATAAGGCGCCGCCAGCACGCGTTGAACGGCTTGCTGACCGTTTTCCGCCGTATCGATCACGACGGGACTTTTTTTGAGCATAGCCAAGACCAGCTTTTGGTTGACCGGATGGTCTTCGACCAGCAACACCCGAATCGGACGACGAGGAGCCTTCAGGCGGCTTGCGGTCCTATCGGGAAGAGAATCATTTTCCGAGGGTTCCACCTCGATCGGTGTTTGGCCGAACATGGTGCACAGGCGTTCGAAGAGCCTCCTACGGTCGACGGGTTTGAATAGATGGGCGGATGAGCGGATACAGCCCCTATCCGGCACAGTTGTCTTTCGTTGTCTGCTCAGGACGATGGTCGGAATGGCGAAGGCATCGATGGCGCCGCTCTCTTTGAGGTGGGCTGTCAATGTGCCGGCTGCATTGGTGTCAATCAGAAGCGCATCCCAGTCGGATGCCGCCGGATCGGATGCATGGGGTTGCAGCCGATCCATATGGGGATCGATCCGCTCATCGGCCGTGACTTGAAGACCCATGGCGGTGCAGAGGCGTTCCAAATGGCGGCGAGCGCCCGGATGGCCATCGACGACAAGGACCCGCTTTCCGGAAAGAATATCGGCATCGAATCGCCGAGGGGCGGCATCCATGGGCAGATCGAACCACCCCGTGAAGTGAAACGTGCTGCCCTCCCCCGGACGGCTCTCGGCCCAGGTATTGCCTTCCATGATCTGGGCGAGTTTTCGACAGATGGTCAACCCCAACCCCGTTCCCCCGAAACGGCGAGTCGTGGAGCCGTCGGCCTGCTGGAAGGGCTTGAAGACTTCGGACAAGAGTTTTCTGGGAATACCGGTGCCGGTATCCCGGACGGAAATGTGGACTTTCGCCTTGTTGTCATCCACCCGTTCGATATCGAAGACAAGCTCGATTTCTCCGCTGTCGGTGAATTTGGCGGCGTTGGCCATCAGGTTCGTGATGACCTGGCGAAACCGCAGAGGATCTCCGATCAGCCGGGAGGGGAAGGATTCAGCGATCGTGAACATCAGCTCCACCGGCTTGTCGGCCAACTGCGGCTGAATGATGTCACAGATGTCCATCGCAATGTCTTCCGGATCGAAGGCGATTTTCTCGAGATCGATGTTCCCGGCCTCGATCTTCGAGAAATCGAGGATGTCGTTGACCAGCGCGAGCAGCGCTTCTGCACTTTTCCGGATGATGGTTACATATTCCCGCTGCTGTTCGTCCATCGGGGTGTCGAGCATCATGGCGGTGAACCCGATCACGCCGTTCAGAGGGGTGCGGATTTCATGGCTCATGTTGGCCAGAAATTCGCTTTTCGCCAAGTTGGCCTTTTCTGCAGCTTCTTTTGCCTGCTTGAGCTCGACCTCGATCTTTTGCCGCTGGTAGATTTCTTCCTGCAACTGATTGACGACATCCCGAAGCTCTTTCGTCCGGGAGTCGACCAGCTCTTCGAGGCGCGCGCGATTCTCCTCGAGTTCCTTTTCCCGGGAGGCGAGTTCCCCGACCTTGATTTCGAGATCCTTCTGGTAATCGACGAGCTTCCGGTTGTTTTGGGCGAGAATGTCGATCATCTCGTTGAAGGATCGTCCGAGCTGGATGATTTCATCCTGGGGGTGGCCCGGATGCTGGAAGCGGGCGTCGAGTTTTCCGTTCTTGACGCTTCGCATGGCCGCAGCAAGGGTTCGCACGGGGCGGACGATTTTCTTGGCGATGGCGGAAACGGTCAGCAACAGGGCGCAAACGCCGATGGCCGTCGCATAGAACAACACGTTCTGAAGTTTTTGCTGACTTTCCTGGGCCTGATGGGCGAGTCGATCGATGAGAGCGGTGATGCGGCTGTCGATGGCGTTGAACTGGGCGATGGCGGTCAATTCGGTTTCACGCAATTGCAGGCTTGCTTCGGAAGACGTCCGTTGGAGCTCCCGTGCCCGCTCCATTTGTTGCAGAAGCTGCCGAGCGGCCGTAAGAACCCGGGGATCGGTCGACAAACCGGCCACCCGTTCGACCTCGTTTCGAACCGTCTCCTGAAGGGTGGTGTTCAGTGGTTCTCGAACGGCGGCATCGTAGGCGAGGATCCACGACACGACGGCTGAAGCGACGGCGGGGTTCGGAGATGCGCCCAGGGCCCCAAGCCAGGTGGTTCGGGCGGTTATGAGATCGGCTTCGGCCTGTTGTCTTTCGGCTTCGAGATGTCGGCAGGAATGAATCTTTGTTTTCAGATGCTCGAGCGTTTTCAGGAGGGTGTCGATCTCGTCCGGAGAAATCCATTCCGATCCAACCGGCTCGAGCATCCGGCGAAGGCTATCGACAGCCGAATCGACGGCCGACATATCACCTTGCTCCGGCGCAGCATGCTGCATCAACTGATAGAGCCGGTCCTGCATGTCGGACAGGCGGATCTTGAGCTGAACGGCCTTTTGGTTGGCGGATTGGATGTCGGATTCGATGCGTAAATGATAGGCGATATTGGCGTAACTGAAACCGAAGATGAGGATCAGCAGCAGAACAATGGAGTAGAATCTTCCGGAAATCGACCGCATGGCTGGCTCCCGTGTTTTCGGTTCAATGGACGTCAGCCTCCGATGGCAAACATTCGGCTGTTCACAGCGTCCTCTGAGGGTGTAAGGTGATGCTCCTCTCCTTTCTGGATGGCTGCGGCTTTCAGCAGCTCAGCCAGGGCCTCGTCCGATGCATTTCCCCGCAGCAGTGTCTTGACATCGATTTCCCGGTCCGACAGCAGGCAGGGACGCAAGGCTCCCCGGGCGGTCAGGCGAAGCCGGTTGCACCGGTTGCAGAAATGGTCGCTCATGGCACTGATGAAACCGATTTCCCCGATTGCCTGCTCGAAGCGGAAGCGCCTGGCAGGGCCGTCAAATGGCGAGGCGGCTACGGGGAACAGCGGTCCGATTGTCGTCTCGAGAAGACGCCGGATGTCGGGGGTCAGAAGCCCCGAACCCCGAACCTTGGGGCATGGACCGATCGGCATGTATTCGATGAAGCGGAAATGAAACGGATACCGGAAGGATAACCGAGCGATATCGACCACTTCATCGTCGTTGATGCCTTCCAGCGCCACCGTGTTCACCTTGATCGGATGAAACCCCTTCTCGAATGCCGCCTGAATGCCGGCCCAGACCCGTTCGAAGGCATCCATGCCGGTAATGGTCGCAAACCGGTCGGGCTTCAGGGTGTCGAGGCTGACGTTGATGCGTCGGATCCCGCTTTCCCATAGGGCGTCGATCCGCTCGGCCAGCAGGACCCCGTTGGTGGTGAGGGATACATCCCGGATACCTGGCATCCGGATAACCTGCTTCAGGAAATCGATGACCCCACGTCGAACGAGTGGCTCTCCTCCGGTGATCCGCACCTTTTCCACTCCAAGCGAAGCTGCGACCCGAACGACCCGCAGAATTTCTTCGTAACTCAGGATCTCGTCGTGATCCAGCTTGATGGTTTCGAACTGCGGCGTGCAGTACACACAGCGCAGGTTGCACCGGTCCGTGATGGATACCCGAAGGTAATTGAGTCTCCTGGAAAAAAGGTCCGTCAGGGCGCCGGGCCGGCGGAGGCTGCTGTCGCTCAGTTCATCGCTCATGGGGTGGACCGATCGTTTCCGGATGTCTGGATATTCTCGACGATGGCTGCACAAAGACCGTCGATCGTATAGGTTTCGGCTGTCACCGAAACCCGAAGCCCGAGCGCCTCGGCGGTTTCGGTGGTGATCGGGCCGATGCTGGCCAGCATGACCCCATCGAGCAGCTGTTGAATGTCGGATGGAGGCAGCAGGTCGACGAAGTTGCGCACCGTCGAGGAGCTGGTGAAGGTGACGATGTCGATGCGCTTGGCTTGGAGGGCTTCGACGATGCGTTCCCGGCCCTCTCTGGAGGCCAGGGTTCGGTAAGCCGGAACATCGTCGACAAGGGCGCCGAGCCCTCGAAGGGCGTCGATGAGAACAGGACGTGCTTCCATGGCCCTCGGAACGAGGATGCGCTTTCCCGTGATGACCCGGTCCCGGAAGGCATCGACGATGGATTCGGCCCGAAAGCTTTCGGGGACGATGTCGCTCACGATTCCGTACCGTCTCAAGCGTTCGGCCGTTGCCGGACCGATGACAGCCGCCTGAATGTGGCCAAGACGACGCACATCCCCTCCCCGTTCGAAAAGTCGATCGAAGAAGGCGGACACGCCGTTGACGCTCGTGAAGATCACCCAGTCGTAGGTGGCGATGGCATCGATGGCAGCGTCGAGAGGCTGAAGGCTTTCGGGTGGATGAATTTCGATGACGGGCACTTCCATGCAGTCTGCCCCGAGATCCGAAAGCCGTTTCACGAGAACCCCCGCTTGCTCCCGGGTGCGGGTGACCAGAACGGTTTTTCCGAGGAGCGGCCGCTTCTCGAACCATTGAAGCTTCTCGCGTAGCCGGACGACCTCGCCTACCACGATGATGGCCGGAGCGCCGATGCCGGCTGCGGCGACGATCTCGACGATCGTTTCGAGCGTTCCGCAGACCGTCTTCTGCCGGTTGGTGGTTCCCCATCGGATGACGGCCACCGGGGTCGAGGCCGGTTTCCCGTGATCGATGAGGTTCCGGGTGATGTTCGGAAGGTTCTTGACTCCCATAAAGAAGACGATCGTTCCGATACCTCGGGCCAGGGCCCCCCAGTCGATGGAGGATTCGGTCTTGGTGGGATCTTCGTGGCCCGTGACGAAGGCCAGGGTCGATGTATAATCGCGATGGGTCAGCGGGATTCCAGCGTAGGCCGCAGCCGCAATGGCGGAAGTGACGCCTGGAACGATTTCCACCGGAATGCCGTTTTCGATCAACAGCTCGGCTTCCTCGCCACCCCTTCCGAAAATGTAGGGATCTCCTCCCTTGAGACGGACCACGACATTTCCGGCCTGGGCTTCCCGAAGGATCAAGGCGTTGATTTCGTGCTGGGGCAGGGTGTGATCCCCACCTTTCTTGCCGACATAGATTGTTCGCGCGTTGGGGCCGACATGGGCCAGGAGCCTTTCGGATGCCAGATAGTCGTAGATGACGACATCGGCCCGTTCGAGGCATTCGATGCCTTTGACCGTGATGAGACCGGGATCCCCCGGACCGGCACCGACAAGATAGACCTTAGCGTTTTGGAGAGTCTGCATAGGCTTTCAATTCTTTCAGAAGGATATCCGCACCCCCGGCGAGCAGGGTTTCGGCAAGCCCGATACCGAGGCTTTCGGCATCTTCGGGCGGGCCGCTCACGGAACGCCGGATGAGGGTTCGTCCGTCGAGGGAGGCCACAAGCCCGTCCATGTGGAACACGCCGTTCACGAGTCGGGCGTGTCCTGCAAGGGGGACCTGGCAACCGCCTTCGAGCCTGTCGAGAAAGGCCCGTTCGGCAGTGACACAGATCCGGGTTGGTGCATCGTCGAGAGGTTCGATGTACCTACGGGTCGTCGTGTCCTGTTCCCGGATTTCGATGGCCAAAGCCCCCTGACCGACGGCCGGAAGGAAGCGGGAGGGATCGAGTCGTTCGGTGATCCGCTCTTCCATTCCGAGACGGATCATGCCGGCTGCTGCGACCAGAATTCCGTCCAAGGAGTCGGTGGAAAGCTTGCGGATCCGGGTATCGAGGTTACCCCGAAGCGAGATGACCTCGATGTCCGGACGAAGGTGCTTGAGCTGAGCCGCCCGTCTCAGACTGCTCGTGCCGATGCGGCCGCCGGGACGGATGTCGTTCAGTGAATCGGCAACATGGGATACCAGCACATCGACGGGAACTTCCCGTTTCGGTATGGCGCCGATGCACAGACCATCCGGGAGTTGGGCGGGCATGTCCTTCATGCTGTGAACAGCCACGTCGATGGTCCCATCGAGCAGGCGATCCTCGATTTCTTTGACGAACAATCCTTTTCCGCCGACCTGGGCGAGGGGGACATCCAGAATCTTATCCCCCTTCGTCTTGATGATCGTCATGTCCACCTGAAGCCCGGGGTGGGCCCGCTGAAGGGTTTGTTTCACCCATTCGGCCTGCCAAAGGGCGAGTGCGCTTCCCCGAGTTCCGATACGAATCGATGGGGGCTTCAATGGCCGCACCCCGCACAGCTCGACGACGTGCATCCACTGCAGGAGGATCCGACCGAGGCCGGAAGCTTGACGGTCGAACCGCTGCCGTCCTTGCTGACGAAACCGCAGACACTCATCTTACGGCGAATGTGGCTGCCCGAGCACGAAGGACATTGGGTCGGCTCCTGCCCGCGCAGCACCAGGTATTCGAAGTGTTGGTTGCAATCGTTGCATTGGTACTCGTAGATCGGCATGAAAAACTCCTTCATCAAAAAATAGGTCACAAGGGAAAAAGCGGAAAAGACGTTTGGGGGCATCCTCTCCTCCGAGCCGCATGGGGGCAGCCACGCCTTTTTCGCTGCAATCTTGTAGGGGCGACCCGGCGGGTCGCCCCTACGAGCTTTCGCATGTTCGCACGAAGCATCTCGGATTCTACAATAATGATGAAACCGTAGTCATCAAGATTTCGAAGCAGCAAAATCCATCAGCATCCGTCGAACGGCATCCGCAATGAGATCGATTTCCGCATCGCACAGGGTCCGGACATCCAGGATCAAGCGGTCCGAATCGATCCGTCCGATGATCGGAAGAGGCTGGTTGCGCAGGGCGACTTCGATCTCGTTCGGCCCTTTTCCGGAAATGGCAAGCGATACTCCCCATGAAGGCAGATCCAAAAGAGGAAGCGATCCACCGCCTGCCTGGGAAGTGACATCGACGACAGCTGCCTGAATCGACGGATCGGAGATGGCTTCGATGGCCTGAAGCAGCCGTTCGGCCCTGGGACGCAGGTCTTCCTTCGAGCGGGTGATGCCTGTCAGCGTCGGGATCGTTTCGACGGCAGCCTCCGGATTTCGGTACAACCGCAGGGTCGCTTCAAGCGCAGCCAGCGTCAATTTGTCGATGCGAAGCGCCCGCGTGAGCGGATTTTTCCGGATGGCTTCGATCCATGCAGGCTTTCCGAGGATGATGCCCGCCTGGGGGCCTCCCAGCAACTTGTCTCCACTGAAGGTGACGATATCGGCTCCAGCAGCGATGGATTCTTGAACGGTCGGTTCATGAACGAGGCCATAACGGGAAAAATCGATGAAGGTGCCGCTGCCCAAATCTTCCATGACCGGCAGGTTGCGGGACTTGGCAAGTCCGACCAATTCGTTCAGCGGTACACTTGCGGTAAAGCCGAGGATACGGTAGTTGCTTGTATGGACCTTCAGCAGCAGGGCCGTATCCGATGTCAGGGCGTTTTCGTAGTCTCGCAGATGGGTGCGGTTGGTCGTTCCGACTTCCCTGAGGATGGCTCCGCTTTTGGCCATGACATCCGGGATGCGGAAGGCGCCACCGATTTCGATGAGTTCCCCTCGGGAGACGATCACCTCCCGGCCTTTCGCGATCGTGTCGAGGCAGAGGAGCACCCCGGCCGCATTGTTGTTGACGACCATTGCGGCTTCAGCACCGCTGATCTCGCACAGGATATCTTCGACGGCTGTATAGCGGGAGCCTCGTTTTCCCTTTTCCAGGTTGTATTCGAGATTGGAATAGTGGGAGGCGATTTCGGCGATGTTGTCGATGGCGACCTGCGGGAGCAGGGATCTGCCCAGATTCGTGTGGATGATGATGCCGGTCGCGTTGATCGTGCGGCGGAGCTTGGGGCGATCGAGCTTCAAGGCCAGGTGGGCGGCTGCATGGCAAATGTCGGCTTCATCGACCGATACGGTAGCGCCTTCGGAAGCGGCGTTCCGTATGCGGTTTCGAAAGAAATCGATGGTTTCCCGCGCGGCCCGAAGCTTGATGGGCCGGGGAATGGGAGCAGACGGGCCGTGCGCATCAAGCCAACTGATCAGCCGATCCACGGAAGGAAGCGAACGCAGCCGTTCCTGGATGGTTTCATGTGGATGCATGGTCGTATCGATTGAGAAAATCCTTCTGATGGGTTTCTGTTTTTCGATTCATCCTGGGCCTATTTTCATATCACTTTGCGTGATGTCGGTACAACCCAATTTATCGCTACAGCAGTGGGAAGTCGGCAGTGGGCAGTCGGCAGTATATGAAGGACTCGCAAAAAGTCAGATGCTCTTGTTGAACCCGCAGGAGAGCGGGTGCATTT
>CAZJXF010000041.1:0-25469 GCA_964549995.1 uncultured Desulfatirhabdium sp.
GAGATCGGGCTGCTGAGTTTTTCCGCTGCGCAAGCAAAATGCACCCGCTCTCCTACGGGTCAACCAAGAGCATCTGACTTTTTGCGAGACCATCATATTTATTGGAATCGTTAAAGATTGCACAATTCCATTAGGATTTCAACCGCTTTCCTACGAAAGCCGCCCCTGCCGTGTTCATTCATCGGGATAAAACCCCAAGTGCATGGGTGATTGTCGTGAAAGTGCGAGATGCATCGTGCGGAAGTGCGATAACATGTAGGAGCGACTTATCGGATCGCCCCCATGAGTTCCAGAAAAGACCTATTTTCGGAGTTTCCTGCATCGGTCGGCCCGGAATGACGACCGGATTCTCATCCCTATCGTGTTTGTCCGAATCCCCCCTCATGGAACGGTCGTCGTCGTAGTCGATGTGGTCGATGTGGTCGTTGATGTCGTGGTACTCGTTGTGGTCGTGGTGGTCGTTCTGCCGACGATGACGCTCGCTTTGGCCGTCAGGCCGTTTTCGATTCTGGCCTGCAGAATATCGATCCCTTCCGCATCCCCGGCCTGATAAATGGCCAAGGCCTTACCGTTGGCATCCGTCGTGCTGTTCACGACCGTCAATTTGGCCCCGCTCTGATTCTGCACGAACGAGAAGGTGACGACGTAATTCGGTACGGGTGTCGGTGTCCCCGTGGTGATGGTGGTGGCCGACGAACCGGTGGATGTCGTGCTGCTGGTGGAAGATGAGGACGACACCGTCTTGTCGGTATAGGTGAGCGTTGCCGTAAGGTTGCTGTATTCCCGGGTTTTCAGCGACGTGGGATTGGCTTCCAGGGTGAGGCTGAAATTGCTTTCCTGCTTCGAATCGATGGAATCGCAACCTACGACCATCGCCAACCAAACCGCACAACATCCGCAAACAAGCGTTCTCCAGAAAAAGGATTTCATCAATACCCTCCACGGAAGCAGTGGCACCGGCCCCAGCAGAATCCTGCTTGAATTTGCCGGGCGTTTCGTAATAGATGATGGTGAAGAATCCAGCCATTGGCTTCTTCCTTGAGGGTACTATGGGAGAAAGTACCTTTTCTGTCAAGCTGTGTTTCACATTCGATCGAAAGGAGAACCACGATGCCGTTGTGGAGCACCGCCGCAGCCTGTGCCGCCATGGGTGTCTGTTATATCGGCTACCGCAAGAACATGCATCAGTGGATCGTTCACGACACCCTCCGAACGATCTGGATGAAGGCCCTCTTTCGGAAACCTTCGAAAACCCATCTGCTCTTCGCCTTCGTGGATCATTTCGAACCCGGAAATCGAAAAGCCGATCCCGCCCGCCAGATCGAACGGGTCAGTGCCTGGACCGAGCACTATCCCGAAATGGCCGGATGCCACCGGGATGCCGACGGCGTCCATCCCCAGCACACGTTTTTCTTCCCGCCCCACTACGACAGCCACGACCATCTGGAGCGCATCGTCGATCTGTGCAGCCGGGGCTTCGGAGAAGTGGAAATGCACCTGCATCACGACCACCAGCCGCCCTGGCCGGACACCGAAGCGACACTGCGAAACAAACTTCTCGACTGCATCGAGCGGTTTTCCCGCTGCGGTGTCTTCTGTCTTCCGGACGGCCGAAAAGCCTATGGCTTCATCCACGGCGACTGGGCCCTGGCCAATTCCCGAAAAGGCGGGGCCTTTTGCGGCGTGAACAACGAGACGGCCCTGCTAAAAGAAACCGGATGCTTCGCCGATTTCACCTTTCCTGTCTCGAACGAATCCCAACCCTGGTTGACCAACACGTTTTTCTATGGAAACAGCTTTTCGGATCGTCCCAAGGGCTATGCCTGCCATCCGATCCCCATGGCCGTCGGAAAACCGGCTCCCACTGACCGGCTGCTCTTGATGCAGGGGATTATCGGCCTGCGATGGAAATCCCGAAAGGCAGCCCACAAGCCGAGCATCGAACAATCCAACATCGATGCAAGCGATTCCCCCACGCCGGGAAGGGTGGACTACTGGGTGAACAAATGGATTCATGTCAGCGGAAGGCCCGACTGGGTGTTCATCAAGGTGCATACCCACGGAGCCCGGGAGGAAGACCGAGATGTGCTGTTGGGCGAAGGAGCGGATCGGCTCTTTCGGTATCTGGAAGAGGCATACAACGACGGCAAGCGCTTCGTGCTGCACTATGTATCCGCCCGGGAAATGTACAACATCGCCCGGGCCGCGGAAGCCGGAAAATCCGGTGACCCCAATCTGTATAGAGATTTCGTCGTTCCCCGATATGTCTATCTGAACCCTCGCTGAGGATGATCCGATGTTCGAAAAATGGGCGCTCTGGATCAAACGGCGCCAAACCCCCTTCGCCGATTTCCTCTACCGGATGGCCAAAGGCTTTCAGCACGGCAATCTGCCGGATGCCGTTCTCCCGTTCTACCGGATGCTCTATCACGAACGAACCGTCCGGAGGACCTTCTTTCGAAGGCTTGCCACCTTCTTCTACTACGATCCGCTCTTCCGCAGCCGATGCGAATCGGTCGGCCCGCGCTTTCAATACGTTCAGGTCCTGGGAGCCTTTCCCTATATCAGCGGCCCGATCCGGATGCGCTTCGGAGCCGATGTCACGATGCACAGCCGTTCGACGTTTTCGGCATCGAAGATCTTCGACGATCCCGTCTTCACGGTCGGAGACCACACCTATCTCGGGCCGGGCCTCACCATCGGGGTCGCCCGATCCATTTCGATCGGCTCCCACGGCTACATCGCCTCCAGTGTCGGCATCTTCGACAACGACGGGCATCCCCTCGATCCCGTCAAGCGAACCGCCCACCTTCCCCCCGATCCCGAAGACGTCCATCCCGTCGCCATCGGCGATCGGGTCTGGATCGGAGAAGGGGCGCTTGTCCTGAAGGGGTCGACGATCGGAGAAGCCGCAGTCATTGCGGCCAGAAGCGTTGTCACGGGTGTCGTCCCGCCGTTTGCCGTTGTCGCCGGAAATCCGGCCAAAATCGTCAAGATCCTGAAGTCATGAGCGGCACCGGACAGCGCCTTATCCTCGGCTCGCTCGGCCGCGTCCTTTCCTTGGCCGTCAGCGTCGGATTGAGTCTCGTCCTGACTCCCTTCATCATCCGGCATATCGGCTCTTCTCTCTTCGGCCTGTGGTCGCTCATCGGCGGCATCATGGGGTTTTCCGGCCTTCTCGATCTCGGGCTCAATTCCGCTCTCAAACGATTCCTGCCCCAAGCCTTCGAGAAAAAAGACGGGCGGTTGGCAAGCGAGATCTTCTGCTCGGCGCTTGCCGTGTTCGTCGGCATCGGCATCTGCATCGCCTTCGGTCTTGGCGTCGGTGCACGGCCCATTCATGCATGGGTGGCCCGGGAAACCGTCTTCTCCCTGTTCCAGGCGGTATGGATCGTGCTTGTCGTCGATACGGCCGTTCAGTTTCCGCTGAGAACATGGATCGGATATTTCGAAGCCAGGCTTCGGCAGGACATCCTTTCGGCAGTCGAAACCCTGAAGGCCGTTCTTCGGGCGGCTCTCGTCGTGTATGCGCTTGCGAGCGGTCACGGCATCGTCGCCCTGGCCCTCATCACCTTCGGGGTCAATGCCGCAGGCGGCCTGTTGTTGGTCGTCCTCTATCGGATGCTCTACGGGGATATGCATCTATCGAGGCGCTTCGTCCGAATGGAAACCGCCCTGCGGATGCTCGACTACAGTTACAAGAACCTGATCGCGGCCATCGGGGACATCCTGCGGTTTCAGATCGATCTGGTCGTCATCTCGGCCTTCTGTCCTCTTTCCCATGTCGCCGTCTACGCCATTGCATCGCGGCTAAGCGCCTATTTCATGGAATCGGTCGCCGCCTTCATCGGCATGAGCATTCCCCTGTTCAGCGGCCTCGACGCCCGGAGAGATCCGGACCTCCTTCGGGATGCCTACTACCTGCTGATTAAGATCGCCTCGGTTCTGAGCGTCTATATCGGGGGGATGTTTCTCGTGCTGGGCAGGGCCTTCATCGTGCGGTGGGTGGGGGTGGATTTTTCCGAAAGCTACCCGGTTCTCGTCATTCTGACGATCGGCATCGGCATCGCCCTCTCCCAATATCCCACCGTCAATCTCCTGCGGGGGCTTTCCCTCCATACCACCATCAGTTATCTGAACATCGTGGAGGGGGCGGCGAATCTCGGGCTGAGCCTGCTGTTGGTGCGATCGATGGGCCTGGTGGGGGTGGCCTTGGGAACGGCGATTCCGATCACCGTTTTTGCAGGTATTCTGAGCCCGCTGATCGCCATGCGCTCGGTAGGGTTCCTGAAACCGGAAGAATGGGTCCGTACCTATGGACTCGTGATGCTGAGGGCCTGCATGGTCATGGGGGTATACGCCGCAGCCGTCCACTTCTGGATCGTTCCCGATTACCTCCGGTTGGCGGCGGCAGCCGGATTGTCACTCATCTATTTCCCGGTGATTTACAGGATTGCCTTCACCAGAACCGAAAAGCAGCATTATCTGAGAGCCGGAGAGCGCATCCGAAGCCTCTTGCAATGGCGCTCGGCTCATTCCGGCTGAAGAGCCACCCGAAACCCGACGGCAGGTCCGCAGAATTCGGGATTCAGGGAAAAGCGCCGCATCGTGCGGGCGCTCCATGCATCGAGGTGAAAGGCTCCGCCGCGAAGTACCCGCTCCTCGCCGCTTCGGGTTTCGACAGGATCTACGGCCGCATGACGGCTGTAGGCATCGTCACGAAATACATCCGCGCACCACTCCCACACATTCCCGCTCATGTCGTGAAGCCCCAGTCCGTTGGGCCGTTTTTTCCCGACCGGCTGCGGCTTTCCGTCGCAATTGTCGGCGTACCATCCCAGCAGATCCAGATCATCGCCGCCTGCATGGCGCTCGGATCTTCCGCCGCTTCGGGCGGCATATTCCCACTGGGCTTCCGTCGGCAGGTTGAACCGGGCCTTCAGGGGGCTTTGCTCCTGAAGCCGCGTGAGAAATTCCTGGGCATCGAACCAGGAGACGGATTCCACCGGAAGATCGTCCCCGACAAACCGGGACGGATTGCGATCCATCACCCGGAGCCATACTCTTTGGGTGACCGGAAAGACGGACAGATAAAACGGCGAGAGCTTCACGGAATGAACCGGTTGCTCGTTCTCCGAACCATCACCGAACACATCCCCCATCGAAAACGTCCCGCCCGGAATCCGGATGAAAACGAGCTCTGTCATCGGCTCGATCAGGAGGGTGTCCGTTTCTGCCGGCCGACATTCGGGGCAACGCTCGTGTCCGGCCGGTATGCGCCGATTGCAGAGGCTGCACAACAAGGAAGCTTCACAATAGGGACAGCGTTTCCAGTTTTCCCGAACGGCTTTTCCGCACTTCGGGCAGGCAAACCCGCGAAGATCCGCTTCACAAACCGGGCAGATCCTCCACCCATCCTCGACAGGCTCGCCGCAGAAAGGGCATGTCTTTCGATCACCGCTACCGTGCATATACGATCTCCTGATTCATTGAACAGGGCGCTGCATCGAGTGCCTCACGCACCTTCACCGCCGGATCGTTCCTCCAAATTGGTTGATCACTGCATAAAATACCCAGCCTCGTGTCATTCGTCCTCTTCCAGAGCACCGTCCGGAAGCAGGGCGGACGCTTCACCTGCAGGAAGCGCCTCCACGTCTCGGAGCTTGCGGCCGACGGCCCGATTTCGGACCTTGGCCTTCTCGATGGTTTCCGAGGCTTGATGCAGCTTCTTCTGCACGGCCTCCAGCACGTCACCGTATTTGGCCCACTCCGTCTTCACGGCAGCCAGCAGTTTCCAGACCTCGCTCGAACGTTTCTGGATGGCCAGGGTTCGAAAACCCATCTGGAGACTACTCAGAATGGCCCATAACGTGGTCGGACCGGCAATCACCACCCGACACTCCCGCTGGATGGCTTCGATCAGGCCCGAGCGGCGAATGACTTCGGCGAACAACCCCTCGATGGGTAGAAACAGAATGCCGAAATCGGTGGTTTTCGGCGGATTGAGGTATTTGTCGCAGATGTCCCGGGCACAGGTCTTCACCCGCGCTTCCAGCTGGCGCCCTGCCGCCTCCACCCCCTGGATATCGGCCGCTTCCTGGGCATCGAGCAGCCGCTGGTAATCCTCGATCGGGAACTTGGCATCGATGGGCAGAAAGACGGCCTCATTGGGATCTTCGGCCAGTCCCGGCAGGCGGATGGCATACTCCACCCGTTCCTGCCCGCCCTTGGTCGCTACGTTGGCAGCGAACTGATCGGGGCTGAGCACCTGCTCCAAGAGCACCCCGAGCTGTACTTCCCCCCAGGTGCCCCGGGTCTTGACGTTTGTCAGCACCTTCTTGAGGTCCCCGACGCCTGTGGCAAGGCTCTGCATCTCGCCAAGCCCCTTGTGCACCAGCTCCAGGCGCTCGCTGACCTGTCTGAAGGATTCTCCCAGCCGTTTTTCCAAGGTTCCCTGAAGCTTTTCATCCACGGTCTGCCGCATCTGCTCGAGCTGTTTGGCATTTTCGGCCTGCAGTCCGCGCAGCTTCTCTTCCACCGTCAGCCGAAGCCCCTCGAGTCTTTTTTCGTTTGACTCCGATAGCTTTCCAATGGCGGCAGACATGGTTTCGAGTTGCGCCTTCTGCACACGCGCCAGCTCGCCCATCGTTCGGGTGGTGGCTTCCGTGATGCCCTTGAGGGTTGCGATGATTTCCTCCCGTAACTGCTTGGCCGCTGTGGCGGATTCGGTGCGGATGCCGTCGAGCTTTTCCCCGCTGGTTCGGACGAACGCATCCAACTGGAGGGCAAAAGATTCGAGCTGCCCCCGCTGCAAAACGGCGATCTCCGTCATGCGCTTCAGGACGGCTTCTCCGAACGACTGGAAGGAATCACTGAGCTCCTGCCGTTGCTCCCGCCCCATCCGGACGGATTCTTCCCGATGCCGGGCCACCTCGTCCCGAACCCCCTGACCGATCCGCTCCTGAGCCTTGTCGATCCCGTCCAGCCTGCCCGAAATCATGACGCTCAGCGCTTGCATCGAGCGGTTGAACCGCAGCACCACGACAAGGACGATGCCGACCAACAGGACCAGACCTCCGAGAAGCCACATCGTCAACACGGATGGGTTTTCCAGGATATTCATGGTGGGTTCCATGCAACATGAGGGTTACAGCAAAATGTCGATGCGTCTTCAGTGAGCCGCATGGGAGATTCTCGTAACATACAAGATGGGTAGTGCATGGTGCGAAAGCCACCTCTCTCCCCTGCTACTTCCGATCCTTCTCCAATGCGCGAACGTTGTTTCGCTTTCGGACTCCCGCCAGCCAAGAGTCGTACAGGGCGGCAACCAGCAGAATCGGAATGCCCAGAAAGATGGTCCAAAGCGGAAGAAAGCCGAAAGCGCTGACCGTGAAGAGCAGCATCACGGTCACGAAAGCCCAGGCACCAACGGCCGACATGGGAATCCGCGTATGGGTCCGGCCCCAATAGCGGTTCTTGCTACGGCTCGGTGCGAACAAGGCACACATGACCACCACCGTCAGGACGGCAAGCAACCATGCAATGGAAGGCGGAGATGGATTCACGATGCCGGTGTTTCTTCCATCTTCAGGATGCGGACCGGAACCGGCGACAGCCGCTGGAAGCGTTCGGCATCATCCAGGGAGCCGATCCCCTTTCCGACATGCATGGGAACGACCACGGCCGGTTGAATGCGGGCTGCGGCTTCGGCAGCCTCCTCTGCGGTCATGACATAGATGCCGCTGACCGGAAGCAGGGCGATGTCGCAGTGAAAATCCTTCATCTCGTCGATCGCGTCCGTATCGCCCGCATGGTAGATGCGAACCGTTCCGACAGTGAGGATGAAGCCGACGAATCCCGCTTCCTTCGGGTGAAAGGGCACACCGGGGCTGCGAAACTTGTTCGTGTTATAGGCCGGTACGGTTTCGATCGGAATCCCTTTCACCGTGACCCGTTGACCGGGTTGCACCACCTGAACGGTCTTTCCGCCGAATTTTTCGGCTGCCGCTGCCACCGTCACCAGGACCGTGTCGTCCTTGAGGAGTTTCCCCACATCTTCGACGGATGCATGATCCGCATGGGAATGGGTCATCAGAACGATGTCGGCCTTCGGACCCCCTGCGATCTTGTAGGGATCGATATAGACGACGGTGCTTCCCACGTCGATCCGAAAACCGTCGTGACCCAGCCAGTGAATGGTTTCAAATGCGGCATCGATGGCCTTTAAATCGGCATGGGGCTTTTTTTCGGCAGCCGATACCGGCATCGCCATACAGACCATCATTGCAAACAGAAGAAACCCACTGACAACGACCATTGGGAGAAACGATTTCATGGGCAAACCTCCTTCCTTTCTTCAGGTCGGGTTCTTGTGAACGGCCAATGGGGCCCATGCCTGACAGGTCGGCATGACCTCCACCACATTGATGTTGACGTGTTCGGGAACCGATACGACCCAGTGGATGATGTCTGCGATATCCTGAGCCGTCAGGGGTTCGCAGCCCCGATAGACCGCGTCGGCTTTGGCTGTATCTCCCTTGAACCGGACGATCGAGAATTCCGTTTGGGCCAGTCCCGGCTCGATGACGGTCACCCGAACCCGCGTTCCCAGAAGGTCGGCCCGCAGGTTCCGGGAGAACTGCTCCACGAAGGCTTTCGTTGCGCCATAGACGTTTCCACCGGGATACGGGAAGGTTCCGGCGATCGACCCGAGATTGACGATATGACCCCGGTTGCGCGCCACCATGCCGGGCAGCAGGATCCGGGTCATGGTCATCAGGCCCTTGATGTTGGTGTCGACCATCATCTCCCAGTCATCGATGTCGGCACGATGGGCCGGCTCCAGCCCGAGGGCGAGTCCTGCGTTGTTGATGAGCACATCGACGGATGCAAATGCCTCGGGAAGTCCTGTCAGCGCAGCTTCCACGCCTTTCCGATCCCGAACGTCCAGGCTCAGGGGAAAGACCGCGCACCGGGGTTCCAGTTCGCCTCGCAGCTGTTCGAGCTTTTCCGCCCTCCTGCCGATCAGAATGAGCCGGTTGCCGTCCTCGGCGAATTTCCTGGCGCAGGCCTCACCGAAACCGGCCGTGGCTCCTGTGATCACGATCGTTTTGGACATGGTTCACCTTCCTGTTTCATGGGTTTGAGAACGACCCGGGTAGCACCCCAGCCGCCACCGCTCCAGTCGGCATCCGTATGGGAAACCACAACGGGAGACTTTTCCAGGAAAAACCGGACCCGGTGTTTCAATATCCCTCTGCCCTTGCCGTGGATGATCCGCACTTCCGTCATCCCCGCCTTGCGGCATTCCTCCAGATAGTCTTCCAGAAGCGGCTCGATATCCCGGGGATCGAAGGTGTGCAAATCGATGCTGTCTTCGATGGGATAATGCAACATATCCATCTTGCATTCTCAAGACAAATGCTCCGCAATCGTCACCGTCCGGTCCCCGAGCATGTTGACGTAGCTGCCCAACTCGTTGTCGTACCACCCGTAGATGACCGCCTGGGTGACGGGCACCCGGACAATGGGATCCGTCAAACCGGTGACACATTTCTGGATGCCCGGAATCTTGGACAGATCGATGGTCACTTCCGCCGTACGGGTGTGGGTCTCATGCCCTTCGATGACGGCTGCGGCTTTGGGCATTCCGACGATATCCCAGCTCACGTTCTGTTTTTCGGAAAACAGCAGGTACCGGTTCGGATCGTTTGCAGCCGTCTGCCGATAAATGTCGTTGATCCGCTCCCTGCGGATAGCCTCTCCGGTCATCTCGTCCTGGAAATTCACCACGAGAATGATGAGCGATCCCGTACAGGTCGGGATGCGCACCGACTCGGCGATGAACCCGATCTGTTCCATTTCGGGGATCACCAGGGCCAGGGCCTTTGCAGCGCCGGTCGTGGTCAGAATGATATTGTTCATGATGCTGCGGGTTTTACGCAAATCCGTGGCCCCTGCCTTGGGCAGCCGATCCAGTACGGCCTGGGAGCCGGTTGCGGCATGAACCGTGGCCATCGATGCCGACAGGATCTTCTGGGGCCCGAAATGGTTGATCAGGGGCTTCATCATGTGGGCAAGACACGTCGTCGTGCAGGACGCGTTCGATACGATCTTGTGTTTGCGGGGATCGTAGGCATTGTCGTTGATGCCCATGACGGTGGTGATCGCATCCTCCGGCATGCGCTTGCCCTTGTCCTTGATCTTGAAAGGGGCGGAAACGATGACTTTTTCGGCGCCGCATTCGAGATGCCCCCGAACCGATCCTCCTGCCTGATCCGGTCCGAGCGTCGGATCGAGGAACTGTCCCGTCGTGTCGACCACCAGGCGGACGTCCTGGTCTTTCCACCGGATGTCCTTGGGGTTTCGGGCGGCACGCAGAAACCGTACCAGCACGCCGTCGGCCCGAAGCGTTCCTTCGTCTTCCCGAATATCTTCGATGACCGACTTGGAATTGAACCCGTAGAGATATCCATTGAGACATCCGTAGGTCGAATCCATTTCCAGATAATGGGCGATGTCGGCAAGGGACGATCCGGCCTGACGGCCGATGTTGACAACGATTTCATCGAAGTGCTTTCGTGCGATGTGATGCCATACCGTCAGCTTGCCGATTCTGCCGAACCCATTTACGCCGAGTTTCTTGATGTCCATGGCTTTTCTCCTTTCAGGAAACCTTGATGGGGATTTGACCGCAAAAGACGGAGCCTTCCTGACCGTCGATGCTGATCCAGTCCCCCGTTGTCAATGTGCGGCCATTGAAATGGCACTGTTTTCCCTTTTCGTTGCAGATCATGGCGGCGCATCCGACCACACAGGTCTTGTCCAACCGGTGAGCGACGACGGCCGCATGGCTGGTCAATCCGCCTCGGGCCGTCAGCAGGCCGTCGGTTGCATAGATTTCTCGAATGTCGTCGGGTACCGTATCGGCCCGGATCAGGATGAGCGGATCGTTCGGATGGGTCGTCCGGAACCGGTCGATCTCATCCAGGCTGAACACGATCCTGCCGGCCATCGCCCCGCCGCTCACCCCGATGCCGTGCCCCAGAAAATCCTCCTTCCGGATGCAGTCCTTCTGGAACGAGGCTACATGTTTGCGCTCCCGCATGGCCATATCCCTTGTCTGCAGGATATAGAGGTCCTGAACCGTCGGACTTTCGAACGTAAACTCGATTTCCTGAGGTGTCCAGCCCTTTTTCTCGATGAGCAGGGTGGCGAAATCCTCGAGTGCCATGAAGATCTCCGGAAAATGAGTCTCGAGGGTGATGTCCGTGTCTCGGCTTTCGATTTCCTGCTGAAAAATGCTGATCGGAAGGGTGGTCACCAGGCCCGAAACGACATCTTCCCCCTGGTTGCCGATGGTAAAGTCCCCCCACAAGCGGATGGTTTCCCCGGACCATCGGGGGTTGTGGGTGAAGATGACTCCGGTACCGGACTGGCGGGAGCGGTTGCCGTAGACCATGGCCTGGACCGTGACGGCCGTTCCCCAGTCGTCTGAAATCCCCATGATGGTGCGGTAGGTCTTGGCCTTGTCGGATTCCCAGGACTTGAGGACACTGCGAATGGTAAAGTTCAACTGTTCGAACGGATCTTCGCAGATGTCCTGTCCGGCTGCAAGAATGCTCTCCTTGTAGGCCATGGCCGTCTCACACATCTGCTCGCCGGTGAACAACCGCTTGAGCTTCTTGTCGAAGCGCTTCTTGCAATCGGCCATGATCGCATCGAAATGGTCCCGACTGAAACCGAGAGCCATCCCGTAGCATTGCAGGAACCTGCGGTAATTGTCCCACGCAAACCAGTCGTTCCCGGTCTTTCGGGCAAGCCCCCGAGCGATGGTCTCGTTCATGCCGACATTGAGCAGGGTATCCATCATGCCGGGCTGCGAGATGGAGGAACCGCTTCGAACCGAAAAGAGCAGCGGATTGTCGGGATCGCCGAAGTGTTTGCCCGTCATCTTCTCGATCTTGGTGATGTGTCTTCTCAACTGGTCCCGGAAATTCCGCCGCGCAGGCTCGTAGGATTCGATGATGTCCTGACAGCGGAAGACTTCCGTGGTGATGATGAACCCGGGCGGAATCGGCAGGCCGTAGCGTTTGAGCTTGACGAGATTGACCCCCTTGTTGCCGATGTGAATGATGCCCGGAATGATCCGGGATTCGGAATCGATGGTCGCCATGGCCTTGTAGGGATCATAGAGCAGCAGCATTCGGAGCTGCTCCTTGTGCAGTTTTTCGGACTGGTGAAAGAGGACGTTCAGGATTCGGGTGAGGAAACGGTCGAGCTGCTGAAGCCCCGGGGAAAAGGCGATCCGATCTCGGAAAAAGATTTCCGAAATCCGATGGCGCCGTTTTTCACTGTCGGAAGGCTCGTCGGGGGAGCGAAACCGTGGATGAAGTTGTTCGATCGGAAAGACGGCAAGAATCCGGTTGAGGTTTTCCTCGTGGACGTTGTGGAAATAGTCGGCGATGATGTTCTTGACCGCCTGGGCAAATCCTTTGAACACATCGATGTACTGGGTGAACGTAAATCCCCGAACCTGAAGGCTCTCGAAGAGGAAATCGAGCTGCCGTTCCAGCTCGACGCTGTGGATGCCGTCGAGGGCCAGCGCCTTTTCGAAGAGCTTCAACAGATCGTAGAGCTGGTTGACCGTGGCCTTGGTGACGAGTGACAGGTCGAAGCGCTCCACCAGATCTTCCAGAAGAACGTTCACGATGGATTCGAGCCGGAAGGTAAGCCCCAAGGCATCGAATTTCATTTCATGGTACCGGCCGTACATCGAGGGAATGTCGACCGTGACATGGCGTTTTTTGTAGATGTCTTCCCGAACCTCGAATTTCTGCTTCGACAGAATGATGGCCTTGAGATCGGAGAGAAAACCCAGCAACTTTCCGGCCTTTCGACAGGTGTCCGGCTCTCCGAGGATATCCTTCAGGCGCAGCACGTCAGGGAACCCCACCCCTGCCAAGGTATCGATGTAGTGATGGATCGCCACCATATCGGGATAGTACTTGTTGCGGAGCAGCCTGTAGAAATCGGCCAGATACCGCACCCGAAGGACATCCGAGGAATCGAGCCCCGCTCCTGCCGAAAGCATTCGGCATAGGGTCGCATCATCCGTCAGTCGCAGGGTTTCAGGGTCGGAAATCCCCCGCTCCGACAGATGACACATGACCCGATGCACGCCGTCGATATAAGGACCCGTCGTTTGGATCTGCTCGAAAATGGCCGGAGGAACGAGATCCTGCAGATGGAACGGGTTTTTCGTATACCAGAATTCGATGACCGCTTCGATCAGATCGATGATCCGATTGCTGCTTTCGACATGGCTCTGCTTTCGCAGAAAATGAATCAGCTCGTCCTTGCGACGGGTCATCTCGTCAAGCTGGGTGGAAATGTCCCGCAGATGGCCCTCGGCGCCGATCTCGTTGAAAAAGGCCGGAAACATCCGCATGAGCTGTTTGGCCAGGTTGTACACCCCGCTGATGTCGCTGTTCAGAAACTGGGTGATATCCCTTGGAAAGAGATCCGTATCCTTGATGAACACGCCGCCGAGGGCCAGATAGATGATGAGGCTCGACAGCAGGCGGATGGAGCGTTTGGGATGGAGTTCGATCAGTTCGAGCCAGGTGCGGATGTTCAGGATGTGGGCCGTATTGACATGAATCTGCCAGTTGTTGTCGACCCCACCGATCATGGGCAGTTGAAAACCGAGTTCGATGACCGATTCAATGAAGAATTGGACGAGATCGTTCTGATCGGTCTTGTAAACCCCCTTTCCCATGTTCAACACGCAGTTGAGGACCGTTTGGGGATGGATCTGGGTTCGGGTTCCCAGAATGGAAAACGTTTTCTGGATCAGCCGCATGATGTTGCGGTAGCTTTCGTTTCCGATGAGCCAGGTGAGGGTCCGGTTGATTTCCCGAAGGGTTTCCTCATGGATGAGGACAAGGCCCTGAATGTGCATGATGTGAAAGAGGAAAATCACCTTCCATTGATTCGACTGGGTGATGTTGGCCCCGGATTTCCAGAGGGCCATCGGCATCTGACGATACCGGTCGGCAATCTGGTTGTGGCCGGTCAGTTCGACGAGACACTCCAGTAGGTCCCTGGCATCGAGGGAATGGCTCCGCTGCAATTGCTGGAGTGCGTCCGCCTGCCGCCGGAGGAAGGCATGGCTAATGGGTTCGAAGAGGGCATCGAGAACCGGCGAAGCGGTCGTTTCAGCCTCGGTCAGAAACCACTCGCCGGGATCGTCCACACCGAGCCAGTAGCCGTAGGTTTCCTCGAAGTAGCGGATCATCAGCCGGTTGATCGCCTCATAGGGTCCGGGATCGGATCGCACGGTCGACAGCCAGCTCTGTGCGATCTTCTTGAGTTGGTAGAAGCTCGTGACGAACCGGAAGAAATCCGGCTGGGGAAGACCTGCGATACGCTCGAAACCGTGTTCGAGGGAGCCGATGAAAGGATCGATCCCTGTTGCCGCATCCCGCAGGATTTTCTGGAGATACAGCAGCAGGTTGTCGCTCGCGTCCGCCTTGACTTCTTCCGTTTTGGCGTTTTCGATGGCGTCCAGAAATATGTCGATGAACAGAACGGCTGCTTCCGGGCCCCGCGGATGTTTCTGAAGGATATAAAAATAATCGAGGGCGTAGCCCCGAGCCTCCTGGACGATGTATTGCCAATTGCGCCAAGGATGAGACAATTCCTTCAGGAAAACCGTCAATCCTTCGAGAATCCCGTAATAGGGATTCATGATGTCGAGCAGCAATTGGTAACGCTCGTCGATGGTGACTTCGACCCGATAGCTGGCCAGGTTGACTTCGAGGGCTTTGGACTGAAAAGGCATGAAACACATCCTGTTGAAGGGTTGATCTTTAAAGCATTTCATCAAGGAGCTTCTTTTTACATCCAATCCGGCAATCACGTCAAAAAGTTTCGATGGACCGCGTCAAAGCCCTCGATCGTGCCGATCACCTTCCGACGAAAGTCGGATGTCAGGAGTCAGAAGACAGAAGACAGAAGACAGGAGACAGGAGTCAGGAGTCAGGAGTCAGGAGTCAGGAGTCAGGAGATCGAAAAGGAACGCCCCGATGCCGTTCTACCCAATCTCGGCGGACAGACCGGCCTTAACCTGACCTCCCAACTGAGCCGTGGGGGAGTCTGGACCGGTACGGGGTCCGCATCATCGGTGTGCAAGCCGATGCCATCGAAGTCATCGGCGGAACCAACATAAGGAAGGAACCCTCGAAAAATATGCCCCGTGGGGGGAACGTGTCGTGGTCAAATTCGCCCGATGGGCCTTTGAGTAATTTCCGAAGGCTGAAGACTGCCTCGGCACCCAGATGCGA
Organism: uncultured Desulfatirhabdium sp.; assembly: GCA_964549995.1. GTDB lineage: Bacteria > Desulfobacterota > Desulfobacteria > Desulfobacterales > Desulfatirhabdiaceae > Desulfatirhabdium. The sequence goes on from CAZJXF010000041.1 coordinate 15,348, forward strand.
GCCGTCGGAGAAGTCATGAGCATCGGCAGATACTACACGGGAAGGACGCCTTTGTTCCGGCCGTCATGGAGCACATCGAACGGGCTGGCATTCATTCCGGAGATTCGGTGAGGGAGAAAAGACAGGGGAAACAAGCTGCAGGTCTTTTGAAGAGCCGGAGCCGGAAGGCTTGTCGTCATCCTTCCGGCATCCGGCCTGTATGGCTTCACTTCCAGACGTACTCCGCTTCCTTTGCGAGTCCTGCTGCTATCAGCGCCTCTGACGACGGAATCCCTTTTTCCGGATCCATTTGCATCAGCTCGTAGAACCGGCCCTTCATCCCCTCGAAATCGATCGGAATGCCTTCGGGTTCCCCGTCGCGGGCCGGCTCGAGCATCCGCGGCGTCAGGGAATCATCCTGAGCCGTCTTGCCAAGCCGATAATTGATGAGCCGCTTGAGGTAGAAGATACGCTTTCCGGCGGTCATCATGTCCTCGATCTCCCAGCCATAGCCTGCAACCGTATTGAACAAACCCACCCATTCCGGAATGGTGATTTCCCGATCCGCAAACTGGCAGTAGCAGGCGCTGTTTTCGATCGATCCAAGCGCGACGGCGATGGCCGCCGCTTCCGGCTTGTTTTCCGCGCTCTTGGGCTCGAGCTCGAATTCGAAGCCGATTTCCGGATAATAGCAGGCCCCCATCTCCATGAAGAGCATGGGAAACGCCACATGGCAGGCTCCCCGCGGACTGACGGCATAGGTGAGGGCAAGTCCGTGGCCGCCTCCCCGAGGATCGTGGGCCGGGACTTCAAGCCCCTTGACATGAGCCGTATAGTCAAGGCCCTTTCCGATCTTTCGTGCGGCTGCCGCACTTCCCAGGGAAAGCAGCTGTCCCAGGGCGCCGCTTCGGCCGGCGATGGCCGGAATCACCCGATCGATGACCGTATCCATGTCCCCCCAGCTCAGGGAAACACCGTCCGTATCGGCAACCGTCAGGTCGTTTCGCTCGAAGGCTTCCATGGCCCAGGCGATGGTGGCGCCGGTCGTGATGGTGTCCAGCCCCAGCTCGTTGCAAAGCCGTCCCGCCTTGCAGACGGCCGCCAGATCCATTGAACCGATGAGGGATCCTAAGGATACGATGGTTTCGTATTCCGGCCCAGGTCCATTGGGGATGGCATAGGGCCCGTCCGGAATTTCAACATGACGCTTGCAGGCGATGGCGCAGTAGGCGCAAGCGCTGCGGCGGGTGAGGAAACGCTCGGTCAACGTGCTTCCGGTCAACGCTTCGGCCATTTCCTGCCAGAAATTCGACGTGAAGTTGCGGATCGGTACATCCCCCGCATAGACCCCGCCCTCGAGATTGGCGGCGGTTCCATTCACCCGCAAGACATCGGATGCAAGGGCATCCCGGATTCGGGGATTGAGTTCGCTTCGGAGGGCTTCGTAGCCTTCCGGATCTGCTAGCCGCATGTCTTTCTTCGATGCATGGATGCAGATCGCCTTGAGGTGTTTCGATCCCATCACGGCACCCATCCCGGTTCTTCCGAAGGCGTGATGCCCCTCGTTCAGGATGCAGGCGAACGGTATCCGGTTTTCTCCGGCAGGGCCGATCACGAGGGTGCGCCATTTCTTTCCATCGACCTCTCGAAGCATGCGAGCGGTTTCCAGAGCCCCTTTTCCCCAAATGTCCCCCGCAGGATCCAAGCGAATTTCCCCATCATCGATGGTCAGTATGGAAGGCTCATCGGCTCGACCGGTCAACAGAATTCCGTCATATCCGGCATAGCGAAGCTCCGGTGCGGCATATCCGCCGCAGGAGGAATCCCCCCATCCACCGGTCAGCGGGGAGCGGGCGGCTGCCGAAAAGCGGCTCGCTCCCGAGAGCTTCAGACCGGCAAACGGGCCGTTCAGGAACATCAGAATCGCTTCCGGCGAGAGCGGTTCCGCATCCCATACGGCCCGGTCCCAGAAGAGCCTCGCCGCCAGACCGCTGCCGCCCACATAGGTCCGATAGACATCTTCGGGAATGGTATCGATCTGGATGCGCCTGTTGGTCAAATCCACGACAATGATTTTGCCCGTATTTCCGTACATGAATCCTCCCTTCCTGGTGCTTCTGTGCCCCTCGTCCGTATGCCGCCCATCGTCGCTATTTCAGAATCTTGTCTTCCCAGCCCAGCTCCCGCAAGACCCCTTCGTAAATCTGGGCCACCTTCTTCAGTTTCGGGGCCAGTTTCAACAACCCCGTCGCCGAACCCTTGACCCGGATCTTTTTCCGAGTGATGGCCATCACCGGATTCAGTTTGTTCGACCAGGATCGATGGGCGTCATCCGCGGACAGACTCATGGTCATGTCGGGTTCTTCGGCCGGTTTTCCGGGACCGACGGCCAGGTTTCCGTTCCGACAGTCCACCCAGAAGGAACAGTTGGGGCCATTTTCGGTGTAGTCGAACCAGATGAGTTGGTTGACCTTTTTCAGGCCGGATGAAAGCTCCTCATCCTTGGCGCTTTCTTCGAAAAGCTTCAGGAATGCCCGAATGGGTTCTTCTTCGTTCTTCCAGTATTCCATGGCCGGTTCTCCTTTCGTTGAGAAGATGAACGATGTGTAGTGCCGTTGCGTAGTTCAGAGTGATACAGAGCGCAGAGTGCAAAGCGCAGAGTGCAGAGTGGGCTAAGTGCGGTTTGTCTCAGCCTTCCCAACCATGATGGTCTCGCAAAAAGTCCACAAGTCTCATCCGAGTCGCATGGGAGGGGGCGCCCCAACAGGTCAGCCTGGTTCCAGCTCCTTCATATGGCCTTTCGGATCAATTCCAGAATATCGGATTCTTCGAGATATCTTGGATTGTAACCGATCTGCGAATCGGAGGCAGCCAACTCCACCGTCGGCTGCAGTTTGTCGGGATCGTCGGGAACCTGAAAATCCTTCAGTCGATCCGTCAGGCCGATCCGTTTCTTGAGGTCCCGAACGGCTTCCACTGCGGCAAGACCGGCATCCACCGGATCCATCCCATCGACCGAAATGCCCATGGCATCGGCGACGAGCATGTAGCGTTCCGCAGCGAAGGACACATTGGCCTCCATGACAATCGGCAGCATGATGGCATTGGCCAATCCATGCGGAATGCCGTAATGGGCGCCAAGGGCATGGGCCGTGGCGTGCACGGCACCCGTCATGACGTTTCCGAAACAAAAACCGGCCAGCGTGCTGGCAATCATCATGTTTCCCCGTGCGGTGATGTTTTCGGGCTCCGATACGGCGATGGGAAGATACTTGAAGATGAGACGGATGGCATGAAGCCCGGCTGCATCTGCAATCGGCTCGGCCCCGGTCGATGTGACGCCTTCGACGGCATGGGTGAGGGCATCCATGCCCGTAAATGCCGTGATGCGAGGAGGAAGCTTGACGGTCAGTTCCGGATCGAGCATGGCAATATCGGCATTGTAGGGATGGGTGATCTGCATCTTGACCTTGGCGTTCGGATCGAGGACGACGATGGCAGTCGTCACTTCGCTGGCCGTTCCGGCTGTCGTCGGAAAGACGATATGCGGTGGAAGGGGTTTGGCGCTGTCCCACAGGGCGGCCTGCTCGGCAAAGGGCATGAAATCCTCGGCATCTTCCCCGATGAGGATGTTGATCGCCTTGGCCGAATCCATTACGCTTCCCCCGCCGATGACCACCATGCAGTCGGCACCCGCCTCCCGATAGCGGGCCGCTCCTTCGTTGATCGAATCGATCCGTGCATCCTGGACGATTTCATCGAAAACCCCGGCGATTTCCAGCCCGGAGGACTTCATTGCGTTCAGCACCAGATCGCAAACCCCGGCCCCGACTACTCCCTTGTCCGTAATCACCAACGCCTTCTTGCCGCCAAGCTGCCCCATTTCGAATCCGATTTCCGATCGGACCCCCGGACCGTAAAGTATGCGTGGCCGGTTGGACCAGGTAAAGAAAGGGTTCAACTCCAGATCCGGATAGTGCATGGTTCCTCCTTGATTTGGATGGTGAGCGGGAATCTTCGTCGAATTTTGAATGTTGTTCTAATAGTGAATGATGTTAGACAGTCCTAACACCCCGCCGATGGAAAGTCAATCGCACATTGAACACGCCCATTCAACACAGGGTTTTTCCGCTTTTATTCTGGCTCCTGGCTCCTGGCTCCTGGCTCCTAACTTCTGACTTCTGACTCCTGACTTCTGACTCCTGACTCCTGACTCCTGACTCCTGACTTCTTGACTCCTGGCTCCTAACTCCTGACTCCTGACTTCTTGACCGCTTGCGGCTTGTGCTATAATATCGGTGAAATTGCTATCGCAAGAAGAGAACATCCGGCGCTTGCAGCCGACACTTTTTTCCAGACGAACGGCGTTCGTCATCGGGAGCCCATGAAAGCCCATCGCATTCTCATCATGCGGATCGTTTTCGGCGCAGCCGTCGCCTTTGTCCTGATGCGCGGCTTTTATCCCAAAGCCCATTGGGGATATACGATATTGTTGTGGGGTGTACTGGTCGGATGCGCCTATGTCTTCGAGCGGTTTCGTAACCCATAGCCGCCGTACCTCCTCCAACGAACGGCCATCGCCTTTTCGAGCGGTAGCCCCTTCATACCATACATCTGGATGGTTAAGGAGACAATTTCCACCTTGAAGCAACTGGTTCTTGGCACAGCAGGTCATATCGATCACGGCAAGACGAGCCTCATCAAGGCCCTGACCGGGGTGAACACCGATCGGCTCAAGGAAGAACAGGTTCGGGGGATCACCATCGAACTCGGATTCGCTTCCCTGATTCTTCCCGGCGGTGAGCTGGTCGGCATCGTGGATGTTCCGGGACACGAAAAATTCGTCAAGACCATGGTTGCAGGCGCGACAGGCATCGACGTCGTCGCCATGATCATTGCCGCAGACGAAGGCGTGATGCCTCAGACGCGGGAACACCTCGAGATCTGCTCTCTTCTCGATATCCGGCACGGCATCATCGTTCTCACCAAGATCGACATGGTTGATGCGGAATGGCGGGAACTGGTCCAAGAGGACATTCGCGCCTTTGTCCGGGGAACGTTCCTGGAATCGGCGCCCATCCTCCCCGTTTCTTCCGTTACAGGTGAAGGCATCCCGGAGGTCATCACCGCCTTGGATGCCGTATGCTCGACAATCGCTGAAAAACCGCCCAGCAACATTTTTCGGCTCCCCGTGGATCGGGTGTTCACCATGAAGGGCTTTGGCACGGTCATCACGGGGACCCTGGTTTCGGGTCAGGTCCGGGTCGGAGAGATGGTCATGCTCTATCCGAGCATGGTCAGCTCCCGAGTCCGCGGGCTGCAGGTCCACAACAAAGGTGTCGACGTAGCGGTATCCGGCATGCGAACAGCCGTCAATTTTCAGGGTCTCGAAAAAACGGCCGTCAACCGAGGAGATGTTCTGTCGAACCCGGATGCCCTGTTCCCCAGTTACATGCTCGACGTTTCCTTTTATTTGCTGCCGAGCGTCAAGAAACCGGTCAAGAACCGCACCCGGATCCGGTTTCATGCGGGCACCAGCGAAATTTTGGGCAACCTCGTTCTTCTCGATCGGGAAGAGATTCAACCCGGAGAAACGGCCTTCGCCCAGCTGCGGCTCGATACACCCGTCGTCGCCGTCAAGGATGATCGTTATGTCATCCGAAGCTATTCCCCGGTTCGAACCATCGGCGGCGGCGCCATCCTCAACCCGATCGCCCCGAAGCACAAACGATTCAAGGAAGATGTGCTCCGATATCTGGAATGCATTTCCAATGGAAAACCCGAGGAACTGATCGCCCAGCAGATTCTCGAAGCAGGCTATGAAGGTCTGAGCTTTGCCTCCCTGCGGGTCGTGACGAACATTGCCGACAAGCTTCTGGAAAGCGGTCTGCAACAGCTGATGAACCACAGGACCGTGGTGCTGGCGGAACGCGAAAAACGCATCTATGTACATTCCCGGCACATCGAAGGGCTCAAGAAAAAGCTTCTGGAAAGCCTCGATGCCTACCATCGGCAGTTTCCGCTCAAACCCGGCATGTCGAAGGAAGAGCTCAAGAGCAAACTGCCTGCAGACATCGGCCAGCGGCTCTACCATTTGCTGCTTGCCGAACTGGTGAAGCAGAAGGACATTGTCGAAGAGAGCAACCTCATCCGAAAGACCGATCATTCGGTTTCGCTCGCCAAAGACCAGACCGAAATCCGAAACACCATCGAAGAGACCTATCTTCGTTCGGGGCTGACTCCTCCCTATTTCAAGGAATTCTGCAAGAGCAACGAATTCGATTCTGTAAAGGCACGGGATGTGTTGCAGCTTTTGATCGAAGAAGGCCGGATCATCAAGGTGAAAGAGGACTTGTTCTTCCATGCCGAATCCATCACCCGACTGCGGCAGCAGTTGGTTGCCTTCCTGAACGAACACGGCGAGATCGCGACCCCTCAGTTCAAGGAATTGACCGGCGCCAGCCGCAAATATGTCATCCCCCTACTCGAGTACTTCGATTCGAAAAATGTGACGATTCGTGTCGGTGATATCCGGAAACTGCGAAACGGATAGCGGAACCGACACCGACGCATGGACGGCCTTTTCCCAGGCCAAAGGAGAACGAATGGACAAATTGAAACATTTCATGACCCAGCGTGTAGTGGTCGGCACGATTTTGGCCATCGCCCTTTTGTGGATGTTCCAGACCGTGATCGGGTTGCTGTACAAGCACCCGGACGAAAAACCCGCGGATTCAACGATCGTGTTGCAACAGCCGGCAGCCGCACCGCAGCACTCCGAAAAGACGGCTGCAGAAACCCACGGCGAGGCCCCATCCGCACACGGCGATACCACAGGCACAGCGCACGGAACAGGCGGCAAGGCGGAAGCACCAGCCCCCACAGCTGCCGCCAAACCTTCGGAGGCTGCACACGGAGAAACCCAGGCCGCTTCATCCCATCAGCCTGCAGCAGCCGCTTCTCATGGGCAGGCGGCACAGGCAGATGCCCACGGCGCCAAGCCGGCCGCACAGGCCAAACATGTTCCAGGAGTCGCCTTCATTCATGCCGTCGTTAAACCGCTTCGCTATGAATTGGACGAACGTTTCTGGGGATGGCGGCCCAACGACATTCTGAATGTCACAGACAACGTGAACAATTTTCAACTGGGTGTTCTGGAAACGACCCGAAGGACCATCGTCATCCTTGCGGAAAAAATCTCCCGAACGGGCAGCGTGGAAGCTTTCGACAAGAACGTGGAACACGCGATGGACTGGATCATGACCAAGCCGGATCGTTACTGGTTTCCGTCTCCGGAAGACCGCTACACCGACGCACTGAACGACCTTCTGATCTATGCCGACAGGCTTCAGAAAGGTGCAGCCCAGTTCTATACCCGGGCCGACAACCTCATTCCGCTCCTGCAGGCCTACATCAATCTGATCGGCAGTTGCGAAGAAAACCTGGTCAAGGAAAAGGAGCCATGGGGTGAGCCGGTCAGCTGGTTTCATGTCGATGATTATTTCTATTACTCGAAGGGAGTCGCAGCAGCTCTCTACAGCATGCTGGAAGGCGTAGAAGAGGATTTTCACCAGATCATCGAAACCCGACGCGGGACCGGTCTGCTGCATCATGCCATCGAATCCTCCAAGCGGGCTTCGGAAATCGAACCCTGGATCGTGACCGATGCCGATCTTGGCGGCATTCTCGCCAACCATCGGGCCAACATGGCCGCCCCCCTCAGCCATGTCCGATTCTATCTCGAAATGCTCGTTGCAGCGTTGTCGACCTAATTACCCGGAACCGAATTCTCATGAAATTGGGCGCTTTTCAAAAACCGTCGGACAAAATCGGAAGAAACGATCCCTGCCCCTGTGGAAGCGGGCTGAAATACAAGAAATGCTGCTTGGGAAAACCCCTGACCGAACCGCAGCCGCTGACCGAATCCCGCTTGAAGCAGATCTATGAGCGACAACACCGCATCCGGTTCAAGACGGAGCAGGAGATCGCCGGTATCCGGCGTGCCGGGGAATTGGCCATCGCCACACTCAACATGATCGAACCGCTCATCCAGCCGGGCATCACCACCCAAGACATCGACCGGATCGTCCATGAGTTCACGATCCGACACCATGCCAAGCCGGCCCCGCTCCATTACAAGGGCTTTCCCAAAAGCGTGTGCGTATCGGTCAACGAGGTGATTTGTCATGGTATTCCCGGAAAGCGGGTGCTTCTGGACGGCGACATTGTCAATGTAGATGTGACACCGATCCTGAACGGCTATTATGCCGATGCGAACAAGACATTTTTTGTAGGAACCCCGGGGCAGGATGCCCAAAAAATCGTCGCGGTTGCCAGGCAGTGCTTGTTCGAGGGGATGGCCATGGTAAAACCGGGCAACACGATCGGGGATATCGGATGGGCGATCCAGCAATATGCCGAATCCCAAGGCTGTTCCGTCGTCCGAGAATATGTCGGACATGGTGTCGGGCTTCAATTTCACGAGCCGCCCCAAATTCCGCATTTTGGAAAACGGGGAGACGGTCTGCGGCTGCTTCCCGGAATGGTCTTCACCATCGAACCCATGATCAATCTGGGTCGGGCCGAGATGACCATCCTGCCGGACAAGTGGACGGCCGTCACCCGGGACGGCTCCCTTTCGGCCCAGTTCGAGCAGACCGTTCTGGTGACAAAAGACGGATACGAAAGTCTGACACCGTTTTAAAGCGATATCTTCGTCCTCTACCACACCTGAACCAGAAAGAGCTTCCAGATCACGATCGTGGCGATGGTCAGCCAGAACACCTGTTTGTTCCAGACCCCTTTTTCGACAAGAATCGTCGGAAGCTCTTCGATGCCCTCCTCCTGCGCTTCCTGACTCATGAGCCGCCCCAAGATTCCCGTCAGCGAGACCACGGTCATAAACACCACGTCGTAAATACGGGTGGAAAACAGGGAGGCGACTGCGAAGGACGCGAGAAAACTTCCCAGAGAAGAATGGTAGAGCCGCCATTTGAGGTGAAGGGTGTCACTGGGGGCATGGCGAAGAGACATGAAGGAGAAGAACAAAATGCCGATGAAGGCGTACAATCCGATCACCCCGAGTTCGGCACCGGCACGCACATAGGAATTGTGTGCATCCCGTGGAAAGTATTCCAGGAATTGGCCCTTTCCAACTCCCAGGATGGGGTGCGCCTGCATCATGGAAAAACCGGCCACCCACGCCTCGATGCGCCCCATGGCGGATTCATCGTCTCGATATCCACCGGTTTGCACCGAAAAAATGACCAGAATTCCAACAAGGACGACAACCCGGATCCGCTTCTTCCACACCGGATCGGTCAACCAGAGATAGACCCAGGTCAGCAGACAAACCCCGAGGGCGAGCTGTCCCCCTCTGGAACGGGTCAGGTACACGCAATAGGCATTGAGATACAGAACGGAAAATGCGGCGGCACGGACCAGAACGGAATCTGTAGCAAAGAACAATCCGAGCATGAAGGGAACGACGAGAATAACGGAATAGGCGAGGTCGTTGGGATTGTCGAAAAACCCGATTCCCCGAATCTGCCACACTTGCTTGTCGTCCGACCACATCATGCCGGCCCCCGTCCAATCGATGCCGTAATACTGCAATACGCCCATCAAGGCGACCAGGGACATGAAAAAGACCATGGTCCAGCAGGTCGTTTTCAACCGTTTTTCGGAATCGACGATGGTGACTGTAAAGTAATAGATGAGCGCCAGCTTGAGGGTTTCCGTGAATGTCTCGATGGTGTAGGCGATCCAGAACAGGGTCAGCGTGGACATGACGAACCAGGCATAGAACAACAGCACGAATCGATCCTGCGGGGATTGAAACAGTTTCTTTTCGAAAGGCGCCATGAACCAGGCGGGAAGCAATACGCCCATGGTGTAGAACACGAGCCGGGTGTCCTTCACGCCGGCAACGAAATCCTGAGGGCGGATGATGATCAGAAAAACGAAGAAGAGAAGTCCGAAAAAGAGCATAAGCGCTTCCGGGAGATGTGGTTTTCAGCAGGAATGTCGCGATCTGATAAAGTGCACATACGCAATGAACAGCGTTCTGTCAAAAGATAATTGATGGGCTCGCAAAAAGTCGCTTCATCCCCGGCTATGGTTCTTGACGGGCCTGAGCATGGG
>CAZJXF010000042.1:0-25351 GCA_964549995.1 uncultured Desulfatirhabdium sp.
GTGTCTCCTCCCATGCGACTCGGATGAGACTTGTGGACTTTTTGCGAGTCCATCACCGTTGACACCGTCGGCAATCAAAATCGAAAACGTCCTCCCCATTCCCCAGATTTCTTGAATGATTCGAGACACGGAACGAACCCTGCAGCTGCGGGAAGAAATGGTCGTCCGGCAGATCGAAGCCCGAGGCATTACGGACCGTCGGGTGCTTCGCGCCATGCGAACCGTGCCGAGGCATGCCTTTGTCGGGGAAAACCTGCAGCATGAGGCCTATGAGGACTATCCGCTGCCCATTGGGGAAGGGCAAACCATCTCCCAGCCTTTCATTGTCGCTGAAATGACCCAGGCATTGGTATTGCAGCTCGACGACAAGGTCCTCGAAATCGGCACCGGATCCGGATACCAGGCGGCGGTTCTGGCGGAAATCGTTCAAACCGTCTACACGATGGAACGCATCGAGCCGCTCTATCTCAAGGCGGTTCGGTTGCTGAAGGATCTGGGGTACACGAACATCGTCATGAAATTGTCGGATGGAACCCTGGGCTGGGAGGAAGAAAGCCCCTTCGACGCCATTCTCGTGACAGCAGGCGCCCCCCATATTCCGGAACCCCTGGTCCGCCAGCTCAAGGTCGGGGGCAGAATGGTCATCCCGGTCGGGGATCGCTTTACTCAGGAATTGCTTAAAATCGTCAAAACCGAGCATGGTATTCACCAATCCAAATTGGGAGGATGCCGGTTCGTCAAACTGGTAGGTGAACATGGATGGAATCGTTAAACGGCCGAACGTCGTCCGAAGGCTCTATGACTGGGTGCTGCACTGGGCGGAAACGCCCTATGCCGAATGGGCGCTCTTTTTCATCGCATTTGCGGAATCCTCCTTTTTCCCGATTCCACCGGACGTTCTGCTGAGTGCAATGGCCGTAGCCGTTCCGAAAAAATCCTTTCGCTATGCAGCCATCTGCTCGTTCGGATCGGTGTTGGGCGGCATGCTGGGATACTGGATCGGACTACAATTCATGACGTCCATCGGTGAACCGATCATCCGGCTTTACGGGCTTACCGGAAAAGTCGATTACATTCAGCATCTCTATCAGCAATACGATGCATGGGCTTTCGGAATTGCAGGCTTCACCCCCATTCCCTACAAAATCTTCACGATTGCGGCAGGAGCTTTTCATATCGATTTTTCCGTCTTTGTGATCGCTTCGGCGGTGTCGCGATCGGCCCGGTTTTTCCTGGTCGCATCCCTCTTCTATTTCTGCGGTGCAGGAATTCAATCTTTCATCGACAAATATTTCGATATTCTTGCAGTTGCGTTCACAGCCTGTTTGATCGGCGGTTTTGTCCTCATGAAGGCCGTTGTGTGAGGTTTATCGACGGCCTGGTTGACCTTTTTGCAAGAAGAGGTTGCCATGACCGATCCCGCTCTTCGTTACCGGTTGTTCGCCTTCATTCGAGGCGGTTCATCGCTTGGCTTCAGTCTCACCGAGCTCATGGTCGTGATCGCCATCATGGGCATCGTACTCCTTGCCATGGCGCCGAGTCTTACGGCCTTCGTCTCACGGGTGCGAACCAAAGGAGCCGCACAGGACATCTATTTCACCCTCCAGCAGGTCCGCATGAACGCCATTCGGGCAGGCGGACGATGGGCCGTCGATTTTTCCACAACCGCCTGTCAGGTCATCGATTGTGTGGACAACGACTGTACAACTGCCGACAACAACCGAACCATCAAGACCATCGACGTGACGAGATACACAGGAACGAGCCTGTCTCAAAATTTTTCGGGAAACCGTCTCGTGTTCAATGCCGAAGGCACTTCGAATGCCGGCACCATCACCGTTCAGAACCCGAAAGATACCTTTACCATCGTTGTCGCCAGCAGCGGCAGAATTCGAATGCAATGAGCCCGTCTTCAGCAGCCTTAACCAAGAACCGGTATCCCACCGATTTTTGGTTATCTCCTGGGCATGAGCAATTCCTTTCAATCAACCCCTTTCCGGAAAACAGCGACTGGATGCCCGGCCTCCCCCCCCCGCAACAAATGTGCACATGACGACCACTGCGCCGGATGAAGTCCGGATATCTCACACTGAAGCCAAATGGGCGCCGATTCTGATGCTGATCGTCCCGCCCTTGTGCTGGGCCGGAAATGTGGTGCTCGCCCGAAGCGTCATTCATTCGATTCCGCCCATCGGGCTGGCCTTCTGGCGATGGACCGTAGCCTTTTGTCTCATGCTCCCCTTCGCTTTCCGTCATGTCGTAAAGGACATCCCCCTCATTCTGCAAAACTGGCGGATGGTTCTGGTGCTTTCGGCCTTCGGCATCGCCGCCTTCAACACCCTGCTGTACATCGCCGTTCATACGACATCGGCCATCAACTGTGCCCTCATCCAAACGACAATGCCGGCTTTCATTCTGGTCATCACGCTGTTGGGTTTTCGGGAAAAGACCGGGTGGCGGCAGACGATCGGTGTCGCTCTGTGCATGTTCGGAGCTGCCGTTGTAGTACTGCGTGGAGATTTGAAAGTGCTTCTGGAGATGTCGTTCTCCCGGGGGGATCTGCTGATGCTCGTCGCGGTCATTTGTTACGGCGTGTACACGGTATTGCTCCCCAAACGTCCGCCCCTCCATCCCATGACATTTCTGGCCGTCACGTTCGGAGTCGGGGCATCCATGCTTCTTCCCCTCTACCTGTGGGAGCATTCCACGATGCAACCGATGGTCTGGTCCTTGCCGACGCTGAACGCCGTGTTCTACGTCGCCGTCTTTCCCTCCATCGTCGCTTACTTCTGCTGGAATCGCGGGACGGAATTGATCGGTGCCAACCGTGCCGGATTGTTCATCAACCTCGTCCCGATCTTTGCCGCCATCCTGTCGATGTTCTGGCTGAATGAGCCGCCCATGCTCTATCATCTGATCGGAATGGGGCTGGTGTTCAGCGGGATGGTGATGGTCAACCTTCGGTCGAACGGAAATCGGAAATAGAAAGAGAGGGTTACTACGGCCGGAGCAACACTTTCAGCATCCCGGGTTTCGCTGCAGCTTCAAAAGCGGACAGGCCGTCCTCCAGCCGGTAGGTTTCAGCGATCAACGGAACCGGATCGACGGCCTTCGATCGAAGCTGACGCAAGGCAGGTTCAAATGGACCGCATCGGGAGCCGACAATGGTCACCTCATTCACGACGAATTTGGACATATTGAACGTCAGCGCCCCGGCATAGGTGGATTTGACGACGAGCGTTCCCTGCGGACGGATGGCCTCGAGAGCCAAATCGAACCCCCGAGAAGACCCGGTCGCCTCGATGACGACATCCCATCGCTGTCGGCCCACCTCTTCTTCTGCAATCTCCTCGATACCGAAAACGGACAATATCCGACGCTGCTCCGGATAGCGGGCCAGAACCTTCAGATCATATCCACCGTGGCGCAAGGTTTGGGCAATCAACAATCCCAGCCGTCCAGCCCCGATCAAAAGGATGCGATCCGTCGGCCTCAACTGGACCTGCTCTTGTACCTCAAGGGCGGCAGCCAAGAGTTCCGTAAAAACGGCGGCTTCGTCGGAGACCTCGTCCGGAACGGGGTGCAGGTTGTCGAGCGGCAGACGGACATACTCGGCGAACACCCCGTTTCGGTTGACGATCCCCAATACCGTACGCGCTGCACAATGCTTGTGCATGCCCCTCTTGCAAAGGCTGCAGCTGCCGCATCCCACATTGATTTCACCGACCACCCGTCTGCCGATCCAACCTCCGTATTGGGGATCCGAGGCAATGGTTTCGGGAAGCGCGACCACTTCCCCGACGAACTCATGCCCCGGAATACCGGCAAACGGATAGTATCCCTTCATCAGTTCGAGATCCGTCCCGCAAATACCGGCCAACCGAACCCGAACCAGTGCCTCGGTGGGGTTGACCGGAAGAGGGATGTCCGATCGGAAAACCAGCTTCCGGTCTTCGAGCCACAAGGCGTTCATGGTGGTCAACATCCCGTTTGGAGGATGTTTTCGAAGAAATCGTTTCCTTTGTCGTCTACAATGATGAACGCTGGAAAATCCTTCACTTCAATCCGATAGATGGCTTCCATTCCGAGCTCCGGATATTCGATCAGCTGGACGTTCGTGATGCAATCCCTCCCCAGCCTGGCGGCAGGCCCTCCGATCGATCCCAGGTAAAACCCGCCGTACTGCTTGCAGGAATCGGTGACGATTCGGGAGCGGTTCCCCTTGGCCAGCATGATCATGGAGCCTCCCCGCTGCTGGAAGAGCGGAACGTAGGAATCCATGCGGCCTGCAGTCGTCGGCCCGAAGGAACCCGAGGCCCGGCCGGGCGGGGTCTTGGCAGGCCCGGCATAGTAGATGATGTGGTTCTTGAAGTAATCCGGCAGGTCTTCACCGGCATCGAGCCGTTCCTTCAGCTTGGCGTGTGCGATGTCGCGCGCCACGATGATCGGGCCGTTCAGGCTCAATCGGGTGGCAATCGGATACTGCGACAGGATGCTTCGAATTTCGGACATGGGACGGTTGAGATCGATGACGACCGATTCACCGGCTGCCGGTTCCGGCTGCGGTAGAAATCGGGCCGGATCGGTGTCGAGCTGTTCGAGAAAGATGCCTTCCGCCGTGATCTTCCCAAGAATGTTGCGGTCGGCGCTGCAACTGACCCCGATGCCGATGGGACACGAAGCCCCATGCCGCGGCATACGGATCACCCGGACGTCGTGACAGAAGGCCACCCCACCGAACTGAGCCCCAAGCCCGATTCTTCTGGAAATCCGCTTGAGCTCTTCTTCCATCTGGAGGTCTCGAAACGCCCGTCCGTATTCGTTTCCGGTGGTCGGCAGACCGTCCAGATATTTGGCCGAGGCCAGTTTGACGACCTTGAGATTGGTTTCAGCCGATGTCCCGCCGATGACAACCGCCAGATGGTAGGGGGGGCATGCCGCTGTTCCGAGCGTTTTCATCTTGGATTCCAGGAAAGCGGGCAGGGTCTTCGGAGAAAGCGTGGCCTTGGTTTCCTGGTAGAAATAGGTCTTGTTGGCGCTCCCGCCGCCTTTGGCGATGAACAGAAAGGAATACTTGTCCGAGGGGGTGGCGTAAATGTCGATCTGGGCGGGCAGATTCGTTCCGGTGTTCTTTTCGGTGTACATGTCGAGGGGCGCATTCTGGGAATAGCGCAGGTTGTTCCGCTGATAGGCCTGGTAGACGCCTCGGCTCAGGGCCTCTTCGTCGTCGAACCCCGTCCATACGGTCTGGCCTTTTTTCCCGATGATGATGGCCGTGCCCGTATCCTGGCACATGGGATATTCCATTTCTGCGGAGATGACGGCGTTCTTCAGAAATTCGAGGGCGACATACCGGTCGTTCGGAGAACTCTCCGGATCCTTCAGAATGGCGGCAAGCTGCTCGAGATGGGCGGTCCGCAACAGGTGGGACGTATCCGTGAAGGCCTGATCCGCCAACAGCGTCAGGGCTTCGGGCGCGATTTTAAGCACCTTGTGACCTTCAAAGGTGGCTGTGGTGACATAGTCGGTCGTTAGAAGCCGGTATGGGGTCGCATCGGGTCCAAGTTCCAACAAGGGCTGAAAATGAAAATCGGTCATCATGTCCTCACAATCGATTGAGAGAAAGGAAGGGTTGGGCCATGGCCCGGACACAGGATGACGCCATCGCCCAATCGGCGCACAAAGGCGATGGTTTGCCGCTGGGCGGCCGCATCGGTGACAAACGGATTTTCCTGCAGCACACCGTCAAGCCACAGGAACGTATCCCCGCAAACGAGGACACCGCTTTTCGGATGAAAGATCGATATCGAATCCGGGGTATGGCCGGGGGTTGCAAGCACATCGAAACCATCCATCGGAGACCGATCCGCTGAAAGATACCGGACGGGTCCGTCGAAGAAACCGACATGAAAGGGCGTTCCATAGAGCCTGCTCAACACGATGTCCTGCAGTTTCGGCCGATACCCGAAAGCCGCCATGCAAGGAAGAAGCACATCGCGGACATCGGCAAGCGAGGGCACATAGAGCCGTTTGCGCCCGGTGACATAGGGCTCTGCAGCTCTCGAAAACAAGAGTTCCAGATCCGGCCACCGCCGGTTCAAGATTCGCCAGGCACCGATGTGATCGATATGGAAATGGGTGCAGCAGACGGCTGCCGGTTGCGCCATACAGGCGAGCACCTCGATCAGATGCGGTGCATCCGAAGGCATGCCGCAGTCGATCAAGAGGGTGGCTTCGACTTGCCGGTTTTCGATAAGGTAGATGTTGCTTACGGCACCGGCAAACCGATGCAGCCGGATGCCGGGCTCCAGCTGCAGGGTTTCTTCAATCATCGAAATTTCCGGCCTTCCCCTTGTCCGATTGAATGTGGGAGGCCCTTTCCAGAATCCGCTCCGGTGTCCAGTCCGCCGGATCTTCGATGCGTTCGGCTTTCGGTCCGGGATCATACGACTGATTCTTCAGAATCATCTCGATGGCCATAGACGCGGTATCCCGGGCATTGAACACATCGACAAGCATGTGGTAGACGAACTTCTCGATCCGGGCTGTCATCCGCTCCCGGATTTCCGCCGGCTGCGCCAAAATCCGACTTTCGAAAGGCAGGTTGAGCTTCTTGTAGTCCCCCTTCTTCCAGCCGTTCTTCGCCGCATAGGTTTTCATTTCCTGCCAGACGGCTTCAGTCACGCCCTCGGTCGGAATCTTGATGAATTCACCGTCGCTGTCGAGAATGGCGTTTCCATAATCGTTCACCTCAAGGCCCCAGCCGATCATCTGCAGGGCTGTGGCGACATTGGCCTTGGTCGTTCGGGTCTTGGCTGCGATTTCCCGAAGCCTGTCGGAATTGTTCCCCGACGTGCCATGCTGGGCACCAGATGTCTTGTAGGGCGTGAGGGCTTCGTGGATGCTTCGGGTCAGCTCCACCTGAATGCCGGAATCGGATGCCTCGATGCCATGGGTCGTACCGTTGTTGAGAGCGATCCAGTCCGGAAAAATGCCATGGGCATTAAGCCCCTGGATAAGGAACAGGGCTTCTTCAGGCGTCGAAAGCCCCGTTTTCCCCTTGATTTCACCGACCTCCGTTTCGAGACCGGCCCATGCAGGAACGCAGGGATTCAAGGCAATGTTGGCCAGCAGGTTGTCGGCATCGGGCATGTGGGAGGCGTCGATAGCGATGGAAGTGATTCCCGCCTCGAAGATGGTGGGAATTTCGACAGCCGCAGCCTCGATGTCCGCCTTCGACTTGATGCCGTAATGGTCGGCATGAACCGCCACCGGGACGGTGATCCCGAGTTCGTTGCACACGGCATCGACCTGACGGGCGATGTTCCAGAAGTTCACGGGACAATAGGTGCCTTCGGATTTGGCGATTTCGATGATGAGAACGGAATTGGCGGCTTGGGCCGCCCGGAGCGCCCCTCGGATCACGAGATGGCTTCTGCCGTTTGCAGCCATGCAGATGGCCTTTCCCTTGGCGAGCATGGCCCGATCGATGTATTTTCCGCTCACGATCAGAGCCTTGGAATTGGGAAACAGCCGCGCGATGTTCGGCGGCCTGCCGACGGATACGGCCTTCAGAAAATCAGGGTCTGTGGGTTTCAAGGGTGTACCGGACATGGGAAACCTCCATTTGTTGACGGTTAGATGCAATCGACATGGGGCGAGGCAACCGAGCAAATTTCTCAAAAGAGAGTTCGTAGTGTGTGGTTCGAAAGGGCGATCCCCCTTTTTCCGCTTCCGCTCTTTTCTCCGTTCCCTACCGCAATCGCAACCATTTTTCAATGGCTTCCGACACCCCGGATGCATTGTTCGACGAGACGGTCGGAAAACGATCCCGAAGAGGCTTCGGGGCATTTGCCACCAGCATGGCTTCTCCGGCCCATTCGAGCAGGTCCAGGTCGTTGTAATCGTTTCCGATGGCAAGCACGTTTCGTGGAAGAATGCCCAGTTTTCGACACAACCATTCGGCTGACCGGCTCTTGCTGACATCGGGGTGAAAGATTTCGATCCAGGTGCTCTCGTGGTCGAGGGGAGAGGTCGATCGAATCACGCTCAAAGCGGGAAAGGCGGCATGAATCGCTTTCCAGGTGCTTTCGGCCGTTTCCGCCGGAACGACAACGAGAAACTGAGAGACCTCCCCACCTCTTCCGGTCGGCCCATGGACTTGGCGATCCAGATCGCGGGCGAAAGCGAGATACCGTTCGATTCTTCTCTGAAAATCGGGGTTGCTTTTTCCGAAGCTCCGATAGCCGAACCGGTGGTTGTCCGGAAAGGGATCGTGCACCATAAAATCCAGATTTATGGCGCAAAGAATTTCGTTGACTTCAACGGCCTGTTGTGATGACAAATGACTGACCTTCAGAAAGCGCCCTCCGTCCGCATAGTCAACGATGGCTGCACCGGTCGAAAACAGCACATAATCGAAGGGGAGCTTTTCGGTAATGGCCTTGGTGAAGGAATAGGGGGAGCGGCCCGTCGCCAGAACACGCAGAATTCCCATTTCGCCCAGCCGCTGGAGGGAAACGATATCGGTATCCGAAACTTTCCCGTCGCTCCGAAGCAGGGTTCCATCCAAATCGGTGATGAGCATGCGGTGGTGTATCATGATTCAAGTTGTGAACCAGTTGACCCAAAAATGCAAGGGACTTGCCGGGATGATCCGAAATCCGATTGCCTGGAAAACATCGCTCGCCTGCTGCTACGCTTTCCTTCTCCTTCTTGGGATACTGCCGACCGTCGTCAGTCATGCCGATGAACCGGGTCTCGAGAAGCTCTCCTTTCTGCCGACGTGGCGCCCACAGGCCCAGTTCGCCGGCTACTACGTCGCACTCGAAAAAGGATTCTATCGCCAAGAAGGCATCGATCTGACGATCATCCCCGGAGGGCCGGATCGCTCCCCCAAGGACTATCTGGTGCACCGCAAGGCCGACATCGTATCGATGTGGCTTTCCACGGCCGTGCAATTGGCAGCCGACGGTATCGACATCGGTCACATCGCCCAGGTCATCCAGCGTTCCGCACTCATGATGGTCGCTGGAACCGATAGCGGCATCCATTCCCTTCAAGACATGGACGGGAAACGGGTAGCCATGTGGCCTTCCGATTTTCAGATTCAGCCGATGGCCCTATTCGAGAGGCACGGCCTGACGGTACGACCGATCACCCTTGCCGAAACTCTCAACCTCTTTCTCCGAGGAGGAGCAGATGTCGCACTCATCATGTGGTACAACGAATACAACGCCCTGCGAATGTATGGAATGGATCCCGATCGAATGCACGCCGTTTTCTTTTCGGATACGGATCTGAATTTCCCGGAAGACGGGCTCTATGTCTTGGGGGACACCTGGTTTGCACGGGAAAACACCTTGTGCCGGTTCGTGAAAGCCTCTTTCGAAGGATGGCGCTATGCCTTCAAGCATCCCGATGAAGCCGTCGATATCGTTCTGGCGGTTATGAGGCGTGAACAGGTTCCGGCAAGCCGCAGCCACCAGCGGTGGATGCTCTCCTGCATGCAATCCCTCATCCAGCCTTCCACCAGCGGTCGACTTGGTGTCTTGCCGGAAGAAGACTACCTTCGGGTGGCACGCGTGCTGGAAGAAGGACGTCGAATTTCGGGCACCCCAAATTTCCATTATTTTTCAAAGGGATGCATGAGCGATGTTTCGAAATAAGGGAATTGCATTCAAAATCGGGTTTTCGGTACTGACCGGCGTTATCTGGATCTTCTTCATTGCGGTGGCGACCAATTACTGGTTTTCGAGACGGATGATCCTGGCCAATCTGGAGCGGAGCGCCGAAACCATGACCCGCTCGATTGTCGAGCACATCGACACCATTCTGGCACCGATCCAGAAGGTTACCGAAACGTCCGCTACGTGGCTCGAACATGGGAATATTTCCGAATCGGTCCTGACTTCCGTACTCGAAGACACCATTCGCAACCATCCCGAAATTTATGGCAGTGCCATCGCCTTCGAACCCTATGCCTTCGATCCCAACCGGCTGTATTTTTCTCCCTATGTATGCCGATATCAGGGGCACCTGAAGCGGATCAACATCGGTTCAGCCGAATACCATTATTTCTATGCCGACTGGTATGCCATTCCGCGCGAACTCCGAAAAACCGTATGGACCGACCCCTATTTCGATGAAGGAGCCGGAAACATCCTGATGACGACCTGCTCCACCCCCTTCTACCGTTCGGACGGGGAAACCCGAGCTCTAAGAGGGATCGCCACGGCGGACATTTCGCTGGAGTGGCTGCAGCATATCGTTCAGGAGATCCACGTGTTGAAATCCGGATACGGTTTTCTCGTCACCCGAAACGGGGTCTTTGTCACCCATCCCCATCGGGAATGGGTCATGAACGAAACGTTGTTCAGCATCGAAGGCCCTGAAGGACAGGCGTTGAAAGAGGCAGGAAAGCACATGGTCGCCGGAGAAACCGGATGGACGCCGTTTCGGGATCCGGTAACCGGTGCTGACGGCTTCCTTTACTATGCTCCGGTGCAAACGACCGGATGGTCCCTGGGCCTCTTCTTTCCCGGTAGGGAAGCGATGGCCGACATCACGCGGCTCAGTGCCGTTGTCCTATTTCTGGGTGTGGCGGGCCTCGGTTTTCTCGGTTTTGTGGTCTGGATGATCGCCGGATCGATCACCCGGCCGCTGCGTCGGCTGACCCATGCTGTGCGCACCATTTCTACCGGGAATCTCGATCTTGCGCTTCCACCACCGGCAGCCATGGACGAGGTGGGCGTTCTCAGCGAGTCGGTTTCCCGTATGCAATCCTCCCTCAAGGAGTACATCCATCATCTCACGGAGACGACGGCAGCCAAAGAACGCATCGAAAGCGAGCTTCATATCGCCCGGGACATTCAAATGGGAATCCTGCCCAAGTCCTTTCCAGGACCGCCGGAATGCCCCCGATTCTGCCTCTATGCCACCCTGATACCCGCCAAGGAAGTCGGAGGCGATCTGTACGATTTCTTCTACCTGGACGGAGATCATTTCTGTTTCGTCATCGGGGATGTCTCCGGAAAAGGCGTTCCCGCTTCCCTGTTCATGGCCATCACCCGGACGTTGATCAAAACACGCTCGGCTGCTGACATCGGCCCGGGACAGGTGCTCACGCTGGTGAACCGCGACCTGGCGGCCGACAATCCCTCGATGATGTTCGTCACCCTGTTCATGGGAATTCTGAATCTGAACGACGGAAGACTCGCTTATGCCAATGCGGGACACAACCCGCCGTATCGTATTCTGGAAGAAAAAGGGGGTGTCGAGCCTCTGATCTGCGAGACAGCCTGCCCCCTTGGGATCATGGAAGACATGGTATTCACTTCCCAGGAGACCATGCTTCGACCCGGTCAGACTCTCTTCGTATACACCGACGGCGTCACGGATGCCGTTGACGAACAGGACCGTTTTTTTGGAGAAGCTCGATTGGCAGAAGTGTTGAAAAGCCATAGCGAGGCCCATCCGCAGAAGCTGGTGGAAACCGTTCTGGCCCGAGTTCAGTCCCATGCAGGAGCCGCACCCCAGTTCGACGATATCACGCTTCTGGCGCTGCGCTTCTTCGGAAAAGGCGGCGGCGTTTGTGAGTAAACCTTCCGGTTTTGTGGGAGGCATTCTCTTTTCCCTAAATTGAGATTTTCACGATAAAGATTGAGTCCTCGATCAAAATGGGCTAAAAAGAAAAATTTCGATTTCAAACCGATACGAAAGGAGAATGCTGGATCATGACCGAAATCCGTCGGGTGCTCAGCGGCATGCGGCCTACCGGCCGGTTGCATCTGGGCAATTATCACGGCGCACTGGCCAACTGGGTCGACCTGCAGGACCGCTATGAATGCTTTTTCTTCGTAGCCGATTGGCATGCGCTGACAAGTGACTATGAAAATCCCCAATCCATACCCGAATTCATCCGGGAAATGCTGATCGACTGGCTCAGTGTCGGGCTCTCCCCCGAGAAGTCGACCCTGTTCGTCCAGTCGCTCGTGAAGGAACATGCAGAGCTGTTCTTGCTGCTGTCCATGATCACCCCCGTCCCCTGGCTGGAACGCAACCCGACCTACAAGGACCAGATCGTCCAACTCGAAAACAAGGACTTGTCCACCTTCGGTTTTCTGGGCTATCCGGTACTGCAGGCCGCAGACATCATTATCTACAAGGCCGACGCCGTTCCGGTCGGTATCGATCAGGTTCCCCACATCGAAATCACCCGGGAAATCGCCAGAAGGTTCAATTTTCTCTACGGAAACGTTTTTCCGGAACCCCAAGCCATTCTGACACCCAGCTCCAAGATTCTGGGGCTGGATCGCCGGAAGATGAGCAAGAGTTACAACAACGCCATTTTCTTGGCGGACACCCCGCAAGAGATTGCGGCCAAGGTAGCGACCATGGTGACGGACCCGAACCGGGCCAGACGCAAAGACCCCGGAAATCCCGACATCTGCAACGTGTTCGAGTTTCATCGGCTCTATTCACCCGCAGCCGTGGTTGCAGAAATCGATCCGGCCTGTCGGAAAGCCGACATCGGTTGCGTGGAATGCAAGAAGCGCATGGCCGAATACCTCATCGCAGCCCTCGAACCGATTCGGGAAAAGCGCAAGGCACTCGAGGCCGATCCGAAGGTGGTATCCGACATCATCGTCGAAGGCAGCCGCAGGGCCCGTGTCGTCGCCGCTTCCACCATGGAAGAGGTGCGAAGTGCGTTGGGGCTCAAGCTATCGAATGCATAACCGGACGGGGAAATGGGCATGAGCGAAGAAAAACCGAGTGATCTTATCGAAAAACGACGCAGGAAACTCCAGGAGCTGCGGGATGCAGGCATCGTCGCCTATCCGAACGATTTTCGGGTATCCCATTGCATCCGGGACATTCAGCAATTGATTGATACAGCCGGCGTAGCCGAACATCTCGATACCCCTGTCGTGGCTGCCGCCGGACGGATGATGGCTGTCAACCGGTTCGGCAAGTCGGCCTTCATCCGCTTTCGGGACCGATCCGGTCAACTTCAGGCCTATATCCAAAAGGACAAGGTCGGCGAAGACAGCTACGACTTGTTCAAGAAGCTCGAAGCAGGCGATATTGTCGGCATCACCGGAACCCTGTTCAAGACCCGAACCGGAGAATGGACCCTTCTGGCTTCCGAATTGCGGCTGCTTTGCAAGGCCGTACGCCCCCTTCCCGAAAAATTTCACGGACTCAAGGACCCGGAAAAGCGTTACCGCCAGCGCTATCTCGACCTCATCATGAACCCGTCGGTCCGGGAAATTTTCACTCGCAGATCCCGCATGATTCAGGCCGTGCGCCAATTCCTGTTGGAGCGGGATTTCCTGGAGGTCGAGACCCCCATGATGCAGACCATGGCAGGCGGCGCGGAAGCCACCCCCTTCGTCACCCACCATCAGGCTCTCGATATCGATCTTTACCTGCGCATCGCGCCGGAGCTCTATCTCAAGCGGCTTGTCGTCGGCGGATTCGAACGGGTATTCGAGATCAACCGCAATTTCCGAAACGAAGGCGTTTCCACCCGGCACAATCCGGAATTCACCATGCTTGAATTCTATCAGGCCTATGCCGTATACACGGATCTGATGGATTTGACCGAAGCCATGTTTGCCGAAGTGACCCGGTCCGTTACAGGAAGCACACGCATCCAATACCAAGGTCAGGACATCGACATGGCAGGTCCCTACCGGCGCATTGCCTTAGCGGATGCCCTTGCAGACATCGGCGGCGTTCCCAGAGACATCCAGAACGACCGGGAAGCCCTTCTCGCCTTCGCCCAGCAAAAAGGGGTTCCCATCCAGCACCGCAACCGGCTGGGGAAAATCCTCACCAAACTCTTCGACGTTCTCGTCGAACCCCGGCTGATCCAGCCGACCTTTGTCATCGGCTATCCCGTCGAAGTTTCTCCGCTCTCCCGTAGAAGCGACACGCAGCCGGAGCTCACCGAACGTTTCGAGCTGTTCATCGCCGGATATGAAATCGCCAACGGCTTCTCGGAGTTGAACGATCCCGAAGATCAATACAACCGATTTCTGCAGCAGGTCGAAGATCGCAAGGCCGGGGACCGGGAAGCCCACCAGATGGATATGGATTACATCGAGGCCCTCGAATACGGCTTGCCGCCGACGGCAGGCGAAGGAGTCGGCATCGACCGGTTGGCCATGCTGCTGACGGATGCCGCCTCGATTCGGGAAGTCATCCTGTTTCCGCACATGAAACCTGCGGCATCTTGACGGGACGACGCTGATGCGTTTCGAATGGTTCATCGCAGGCCGTTACCTACGTGCCAAGCAGCGTCAGACCTTCATTTCGCTGATTACCCTGCTGTCCATCGCCGGGGTAACCGTCGGGGTGATGGCGCTGATCATCGTCATCGCCGTCATGGCAGGATTCGAGGCCGATCTGAAATCCCGCATCCTCGGGGTCGAATCCCATATCGTCGTCATGAAGCAATCCGGACGCTTCGAGGAATACGAGCGGGTCGAGGAGGCGATCGCTCAGATTCCAGGAGTGATCGGAACGACTCCCTTTCTCACCACCCAGGCCATGATCCGATCGGCAGGCGGCATTTCGGGAGCCGTCGTACGAGGGATCGATCCGCGCTCCGTGGGAACGGTCATCGGCATCCTCGACAAGGAAACCCTCGATGCCCTCATGACCGATCAACGACAGGATTCGGATACGGTACTTCCTCCGGGAATCGTCTTGGGAAAGGAACTGGCCCGGCACCTCGGCGTGATGAAGGGGGACATCGTTCACCTGATCTCTCCCAAGGGAACGCTCACCCCGGCAGGGTTTTCCCCGTCCATGAAACGGTTTCGGGTTGTCGGCCGTTTCGAATCGGGCATGTACGAATATGACGGTTCTCTGTGCTTCGTGCATATCGAAGCGGCTCAGAGCATGCTCGGCATGGACCGAGCCGTGAGCGGCGTCGAGGTCAAACTCGCCGATGTCTATCAGGCGAGGGATATCGCGCACACGATCACGGGCATCCTCGGCAAGACCTTCTGGGTGCGGGACTGGATGCAGATGAACCGGAATCTCTTCTCCGCCCTGAAGCTCGAGAAAACCGTCATGTTCATCATTCTCGCATTGATTATTCTCGTCGCGGCTTTTAATATTGCCAGCAGCCTCATTATGATGGTGATGGAAAAAACCCGGGACATCGCCATCCTGAAGGCCATGGGGGCAACCGACACCCACATCCGACGCATTTTCGTCATGAAGGGCATGATCATCGGTGTGGTGGGCACGGCCTTGGGAGGCACGCTCGGCATCGTGCTGTGCATGCTGCTCAAGCGTTACCAGTTCATCGATCTTCCGGGAGACGTGTACTATCTGTCGAAACTTCCCGTGCTTCTCAAGACGGCCGACATCGTCCTGATCGCAGCAAGCTCTCTCGTGATCTGTTTCCTGTCGACCCTCTATCCGTCGCGGCAGGCCGCCCGACTGAATCCGGTCGAGGCCATTCGACATGGATAGCCGCGTCATCGGGAACGAGCGGGAACCGCTGCTCGTCTGTGAAGGCCTGAGAAAAGTCTACAACGGCTCGGCCAATCCAGTGATCGTTCTGGAGGGGGCGGATTTTCGACTGGACACCGGTCAAACGGTGGCTGTTGTCGGACCTTCGGGTATCGGAAAGTCGACGTTTCTGCACCTTCTGGGAGGGCTGGATCAGCCCGACGGCGGCGCTATCCGGTTCCGGGGTCAGGATATTTCCCGGTTCGATCCCTTGGCGATGGCCCGGTTCCGAAATGCGGCCATCGGGTTCGTGTTTCAATTTCACCACCTGCTTGCCGAATTCACCGCGCTCGAAAACGTGATGATGCCGGCATTGATCCAGGGAATTCCCCGAAAGAAGGCCGCTCCTGCAGCCCAGGCCGTTCTGGAGCGGGTGGGACTTTCCGGAAGGCTGCACCATCGGGTCAACCTGCTTTCGGGCGGTGAACAGCAGCGGGTGGCTTTGGCCCGTGCCTTGGTGCTGCATCCCCCGCTTCTGTTGGCGGACGAGCCCACCGGCAATCTGGACCGGGCCAACGGTGAAGCCGTTCATGCCCTGCTCATGGAACTCAACACGGAATTTCGGATGTCCATGATCGTCGTGACCCACAACCCCGATCTGGCCCGGCTGATGGAACGACAGATTACGATTCAGAACGCCAGACTGGTCGAAACGACCTGAGGAGACACCATGTTCAAACGCTGCGTTTTCGCCGTCCTGCTGCTCTCGACCGTATTCGCGCCTTGCCTCCATGCCGAAGCGCCGGTCAAGATTCTGCTGATTCCCGTCGTCATCCAGGCGCAGCAGAACCTGGATTACCTCAAGCCGCAAGTGGTCGATGCCATGGCCAAACAGCTCGAAAAAGACGGGGCGTCGGTGATACGGATGGAAGCGACCTCGGATTCGAACCGGGCAGCTTCCGAAGGCGATATGCCCGCATTGCAGCGGATGGCCACCGAACGAGGTGCCGACTATGTGCTCTGGGGAAGCCTTACATGGCTCGGCCGACAATTCAGCCTCGACACCCGGATCGCTCCCGCTCGTGGAGGCGCCTCACCACTGGTATTTTACGCCGACGGTCAGGGAATTGAAAACCTGCCTGCAGCCGTCAAGAACGTCGTGTCGGCCATCGGGCTCAAAGTGTTTCAGCGGGAGAAGATCGTCGACATCCGGATCGTCGGGAACCGACGCATCGAACCGGACGCCATCCGCCGGGTCGTCAAAACCCAGATCGGAGACCCCTACCTGCAGCAGAACGTAGCCGAAGACCTCAAGGCCGTCTATGCGATGGGGTACTTCGACGATGTGCGGATTGACGCCGAAACGGGAAGCGGCGGGAAAATCCTCGTGATCACCGTTCGTGAAAAGCCGACGGTTCACATGATCACCTTCAAAGGCAACCGGGTGATCGAAGACGACAAGTTGAAGGAAAATATCGATATCAAGACCGGATCGATACTGAACGTCTACAAGGTTCAAAGCAATGTCCGACGGATCGAAAACCTTTACAAGGAAAAGAATTACCACAACGTCAAGGTGAACTATACGATCCGCAACCTCGACAACAACCAGGGCGATCTGGAATTCGACATCGACGAAGGGGAGAAGGTCAAAATCAAGGAAATCCGCTTCGAGGGGAATCAGGCATACGATGCCAAACAACTCAAGAAAGTGATGAAGACCAGCGAAAAAGGCTTCTGGTCCTGGATCACCTCCTCGGGAGAGCTCAATCAGGAAGACCTCAACCAGGATGTGGAACTGCTGACGTCTTTCTACCACAACAACGGGTACATTCAGGCCAAGGTCGGAGAGCCCAAGGTGGAGTATACGCCCGAGTGGATCTACATCACGATCAAGATCGACGAAGGCCAGCGGTTCAAGGTCGGGCAAATCAAGGTATCGGGTGAGCTGATCACTTCGGAAGACACGTTGATGAAGCTTCTGAAAATCGGCCAGGAACCCTATTACAGCCGGGAAAAGGTCCGAAACGATGTCATGGCCTTGAACGATTTCTATGCGGACGAAGGGTATGCCTATGCCGACATCGTCCCCAAACTCGATCAAAACCTGAAAGACCTGGTCGTCAACATCGATTTCGGAATCACCAAGGGACCGCTCGTCTATTTCGAAAAGATTCAGATCACGGGGAACACCAAGACCCGGGATAAGGTTATCCGGAGGGAATTGCAGACCTATGAGCAGGAGCTTTTCAGCGGAAAGAAACTGAAGCGGGGCATCCGAAACCTTTACCGGCTGGATTATTTCGAAGACATCAAGGTGAACACCACCAAAGGCAGTCAGCCGGATAAGATGGTGCTCGACATCGAAGTGAAGGAAAAGCCGACGGGCACCTTCTCCTTCGGCGGCGGATACAGCAGCATCGAAGATTTCTTCGTGGTCGGTTCCGTCACCCAACGAAATCTCTTCGGCAGGGGGCAGATTCTCGAATTCCGGGGCACCATCGGCGGGGTCACCCATCGATACGTGGCATCCTTCACCGAGCCATGGCTCTTCGATATTCCGCTTTCTGCCGGGATCGATGTCTACAACCAGACCCGGGACTACGACACGTACAATCTCGACAGCTTCGGAACGGTCCTGCGCTTCGGGTATCCGATCTGGGACTATACCCGGGCCTATTTAAGCTATACCTTCGATATCAGCGACCTCTACGATCTGAGTCCGACGGCTTCCAATTATTTCAAGGTCATGGAAGGCAAGAACACCCTGAGCTCGCTCACGCCTTCCATCCGCTATGATTCGAGAGACCGGGTTTTCAACCCCACGGAAGGAGCTAACCACCAGATTTCGGTGGAATATGCCGGCGATTTCCTTGGAGGTACCATCGGATTCACGAAATACATTGCAGAAACCGGCTGGTACATCCCGCTCTTCTGGAAGACGGTCGGATTCATCCATGGAAAGGGCGGCATCATCGACCAGCATCCCGGAGAGCTCCTACCGCCGTATGATCGGTTCTACCTGGGTGGGATCAACTCGTTGAGAGGGTTTTCCTGGCGGGATCTGAGCCCTGTCGATGAAAACGGAGACAAGATCGGTGGGGACAAGTTCGTGCAGTTCAATCTCGAATACATCTTCCCACTGCTGCGCGAGGCTGGCGTGATGGGTGTGGCCTTCTACGACACGGGAAATGTGTACAATGACGATGAAGACATCGATCTCGGCAATCTGCGCAAGAGCGCAGGAGCCGGTATCCGGTGGTATTCCCCCATGGGACCGATTCGACTGGAGTATGGCCATATTCTCGACCGCAAGGACAATGAAAGCAGCGGGAGATGGGAATTTGCCATCGGAAGCACGTTTTGATCGTCGGCAGTGAACAGTGGGGAGGCCGCACTTACGCACGATGCACCAGACATCGTGAATGTTCGCGATATCTCCCATGGAACCGGGGTTCCCCCCCCGATGCATGAAAGTTGCATAAGCGAGCCTGGAAAAGCAGGGTCTTTCAACTTTTCTTCTGACTTCTGACTTCTGGCTCCTGACTCCTAATTTTTTAGGATTTTTCACGATCATCCATCATCTTCGTTGGCAGAAAGGACGTAACGGTATGAAGTTCGGTAAGTCGTTGTGGATGGGTTCCTTGTTGTTCTTGGTCCTCACGTTTTGCGTCGGTTCGGTTTCCGCGGAAGCCACCAAGATCGGCGTCGTCGATTTTCAAAAGATTTTAGAACTGTCAAATTCCGGAAAGGCGGCTCAGAACGAGATCAATGCCCAGGGAAAGCTCATGGAGAACGAGCTCAAAGACAAAGGTAAGGAAATCGAGGAGCTCGAAAAGAAACTGGAGCGCGAATCTCTGGTCATGAGCCGGGAAATGCGCGAGGAAAAGCAGCGGGATCTCCGCATCAAGGTGGGCGACTACAAGGCCTTGCAGCAGAAATACATGGAAGATTTCAAGATGCTGGAAAGCCGGGTCATCAACCGAATTCAGAAGGAAGTCGTCGGCATCATTCAAGACTACGGAAAGAAGGAAAATTTTCTGATGATCGTCGAAAAGCGCTCGGGCGGTGTGGTCTATGCCCAGTCGACCATCGACATTACGGACACGATCATTCAACTTTACAACGACATGCCTTCTTCGGCCAAGACAGAGGCGGCATCCGAAACCAAGCCCAAAGACACCAAGAAAAAACCGTGATCGGGTAGTACCCATGATGTTGACACTTGCACAAATCGCCGACATGCTGCAGGGAGACCTGCAGGGAGACGCGAACTGCACCATCGAAGGGGTGGCCGGATTCGAAGCCGCCGGCCCTTCGGACATTACCTTTGCGGCATCGGCCAAGTTTCTGAAACAATGGGACCGTTGTCGTGCCGCCGCCGTCCTCGTGCCGAGGGAAGCCCCGAAGCAGCTTCCAGGCAATCTCCTTCGGGTCGATAACCCGCAGCTGGCCTTCAACCGCCTGGTTCGGGTCTTTCACCCGAGGCAACCTCCCTGGAGCGGCATCCATCCGAGAGCCTTCGTCGCCCCAGATGCCGTGATCGGCGATGGTACGGCCATCGGCCCTTTC
This sequence comes from uncultured Desulfatirhabdium sp., assembly GCA_964549995.1. Classification (GTDB taxonomy): domain Bacteria; phylum Desulfobacterota; class Desulfobacteria; order Desulfobacterales; family Desulfatirhabdiaceae; genus Desulfatirhabdium. Next base: position 20,044 of record CAZJXF010000042.1, read on the forward strand.
GCCGTCATCGGAGCCGGGACTACCATCGGAAAGCGATGCATCCTTCACGCCCATGTGGTGATCGGCGCTCGCGTCACCATCGGTGACGATACCGAAATCTTTCCGAATGTCAGCATTCTCGACGAAACCCGCATCGGCAACCGGGTGGTCATCCAATCGGGAACGGTGATCGGAAGCGATGGTTTCGGCTATGTCCGGGAAGGGGATGTCTACCACAAAATCCCCCATATCGGTTATGTCCAGATCGACGACGACGTGGAAATCGGCGCCTGCAACACGATCGATCGGGCGACTTTCGGTCGAACCTGGATCCAGAAAGGCGTTCGAACCGACAACCTCGTCCATGTCGCTCACAACGTCATCGTGGGTGAAAACACCCTGTTGGTCGCTCAGGTCGGTATCTCCGGCAGTACGACCATCGGCAGAAACGCCATTTTGGCAGGACAGGCCGGCGTTTCGGGTCACTTGACCATCGGGGACCGAGCCATCGTCGGTCCTCAGGCCGGCATCGCCCAGTCGGTCGAACCGGGGGCCATCGTATCCGGTTCTCCGGAGATGCCGCATTCCCAATGGCTTCGGGTCCAACGAACGCTGCCGAAACTTCCCGAACTGGCCAAACGGATCACCCAACTCGAAAAACGCCTGTCCGCCGCTCCACCGCCTGCCGATCCCCTCGGCCCATCTTCCGATTGAGGAACGTCATGAAATCTGTTCTGGACATTCGCGGAATCATCGGTCGGCTGCCGCACCGCTATCCCATGGTTCTCATCGACCGTATCGTCGAGCTGGACGAAGGAGCGCGTATCGTGGCGCTGAAAAACGTCACCTACAACGAGCCCTATTTCATGGGTCATTTCCCGGCCAATCCCGTGATGCCCGGTGTTCTGATCGTCGAAGCGATGGGCCAGGCCGGAGGTGTGCTGATGAGCGCATCGAAACCGTCGGCATCCTCTCCGGAAAGCGTCTATTTCATGGGCTTCGACAAGGTGCGGTTTCGAAAACCCGTCGTTCCCGGAGATCAATTGATCATCGAAGTCACATTTCTGAAGCAGCGCATGAGCGCCATCAAAATGGCCGCCAGGGCCTTCGTCGACGGAACGCTCGTCGCAGAAGCCGAATTTCTGGCGACTTTTGGAGAACCCCCTGCATGATACATCCGACAGCCATCGTTTCCCCCAAAGCCATCATCGGGGAAAACGTTACCATCGGCCCCTATGCCGTCATCGGTGAGGACGTCACCATCGGAAGCCATTCCACCATCGGCGCCCATGCCGTCATCGATTGCCATACAACGATCGGAGAGCACTGCCAGATTTTCCAGTTCGCATCGATCGGTGCAGCCCCCCAGTCGCTCAAATATCAGGGAGAACCCACCCGAGCCGTTATTGGCGATTACACCGTCATCCGGGAGTTCGCCACCGTCAACCGGGGAACCGTCGAAGGCGGCGGTGTGACGACCGTCGGTGATCACAACCTGCTCATGGCCTACAGCCATGTCGCCCACGATTGCCAAACCGGGCACCATACCATTTTGGCCAATGTAGCCACCCTTGCCGGTCACATCATCCTCGGCAATCATGTCACGGTGGGCGGTCTCGTTGCGATCCACCAATTCGTTCGGGTCGGCGATTACGCCTTCATCGGCGGGAAATCGGCGGTCGTCAAGGACATTCCTCCCTTCGTCATCGCTGCCGGGGATCGGGCCACCTTGCATGGGCTGAACACGGTGGGATTGAGCCGACAGGGATTCTCTCCGGAAGCCCTGGCCAGGCTCAAGAAAACCTATCGAATCGTCTTCCGGATCGGACTCACCCTCAAGGAAGCCATCGAGCGGGTCAAGGCGGAAGTGGAAATGACGGAAGAGGTCGCCTCCTTCATCGGTTTTCTGCAGAATTCCGAACGGGGAATTACCCGATGACCGTCCGTGCCTCGTTCCGCTCTCGAAGGATCGATCCCCATCTTCCGAAATGATCCGGCATCCCGATGGTATCCCTCCCAAGAAGGATGTTTTCCATCACATGCCGACCCGCTGATCGACAAACCATGAATCACGAATCCATCGGAATCATCGCAGGCTCGGGACAGTTTCCTTTGCTCTTCGCCCGAGCCGCCCGTGAAAAAGGCTACCGACTGGTCACCGCCGCTTACGTCAACGAAGCCAATCCCATTCTGGCCGAGCATTCGGATGTCTTCGAATGGGTGCATCTCGGGCAGGTTCGAAAACTCGTTCGGTTCTTCAAAACCCATGAGGTCCGTCAGGCCGTCATGATCGGTGCCATTCAGAAGGCCCGCATGTTCACGGACATCCGACCCGACATCCAGGCGATCCTGCTGGTGGCCAAACTTCGGGCCACCCATGACGACACCATCCTGCGGGGGTTTGCGGACTACCTGGAACAGCAGGGTATTACCATCCGTTCATCGACGTTTCTGCTGCCCGAATTGCTGGCACCCCCCGGTTGCTGGACCCGCAGAAAACCCAAACGTTCCGAATGGTCGGATATCGAGCTCGGGTTGAAATTGGCTCGGGAGATCGGAAAGCTCGACATCGGCCAGTGCATCGTGGTCGCCGGTGGTTCGGTTCTGGCCGTGGAGGCCATCGACGGAACCGATGCCACCATCCTGCGGGGCGGCGGGCTTGGCAAGGGAAACGCCGTCGTGGTCAAGATCGCCAAGCCCCATCAAGATCTGCGCTTCGACATGCCGGCTGTCGGAAGGCAGACCATCGAGACGATGCACCGGGCGAATGTCGGTGTGCTTGCTGTCGAGGCCGGGAAAACGGTGGTCTTCGATCGCAGGGATATGATCGATCTGGCCGACCGTTACAAGATCGCCATCGTGGCCGTCGATCCGCAGGCGGATCGGGAAGCGGATGTGGACGGCGCCATTGAAACCACGGAAACGAAACCATGAAAACCGTCAACGTCGGGGTCGTAGGCGTCGGATATCTGGGAACCTATCATGCCGAAAAATACGCCTCGATGCCCCATGTCGAGCTGGTCGGAGTCGCGGACATCGATGTTGCCAGAGCCCGTGAGATCGCCGCCCGATTCGGCGTGACAGCCACCAACGATCACCGAAAGCTGATCGGCAACGTCGATGCCGTCAGTATCGCCGTTTCGACTTCCCAGCACTACAGCGTCGCCCGAGATTTCCTTGAAAACGGCGTCGATGTGCTGATCGAAAAGCCGATCACGACAAGCCTCGATGAAGCCGATGCCCTGATCGAGCTCGCACGCAGCAACCACCGGATCCTGCAGGTCGGACATCTCGAACGTTTCAACCCGACGACGGTCGCCCTGCAGCAGATCGTCACCCGACCCCTCTTCATCGAATCGCATCGACTGAGCATTTTCAAGCCGCGCTGCACAGACGTCAGCGTCATTCTCGATCTCATGATCCACGATATCGATCTCATCCTGAGCTTCGTCCGATCGGACATCCGGGAAATTCGGGCCTCCGGGGTGGCCGTCATCTCCGAGCACGTCGATATCGCCAACGCCCGCCTGGAGTTTGAAAGCGGCTGTGTGGCCAATGTGACGGCAAGCCGTATTTCGATGAAAAACGAGCGAAAGCTGCGGATTTTCCAGCAGGACGCCTATGTATCCGTCGATTTCGCCAACCGCAGGATCCTATGCATCCGGAAAAACGGGGGAAAGCCTGACAGCCTTATTCCAGGAGCAGACATTCAAACGATCGACTTTGCAGCAGCCGATCCCTTGAATGAAGAACTCGTCGCCTTCATAGAGGCCGTCCGAACCCGAAAGGCCCCGCCCGTCACCGGCGAAATGGGAAGGGATGCCCTGAAGGCCGCCCTCGACATCCTTGAAACCATCCAGGCCTTCAACCGACGACATGCCGAGGTGTTCCTCGCATGAGCCGCAACCGGAAGACCGTTTTTCTGGTGGCTGGAGAGGCCTCGGGGGACTTGCACGGTGCAAACCTGGTCCGGGCCATGAAGCGATCGGCCCCCGACCTCTCCGTTGTCGGCATCGGCGGACCCCATTTGCGTGAGGCCGGGATGGAAATCCTCATCGATGCTTCCTCCCTGTCCGTTGTCGGCATCACGGAAGTGATCGCCCACCTGCCGGTCGTTTTGGAAAGCCTGAACACCATGAAGCGGTACCTGCGGGACATGCGTCCGGATCTTGTCGTTCTGATCGACTATCCAGACTTCAACCTGCGGATCGCCAAGGAGGCCAAACGGCTCGGTCTTCCCGTCTTCTATTACATCAGCCCCCAGATCTGGGCCTGGCGAGAAACCCGCGTACGCATCATCCGGGAACGGGTGGACCACATGGCCGTCATTCTGCCGTTCGAAGCCCCGTTTTACGAAAGGCACGGGGTCCCCGTCACCTTCGTGGGCCATCCCCTGATGGATACGGAGCTGGGACATCTGCCCATTGATGAGGCCCCGCAAGCGAAAGACGACGGCTCGGTCATCGGATTGCTGCCGGGATCCCGTATCGGCGAAATCCGGAAACTGCTTCCGGTCATGCGGGATACGGCACGGCTTCTCACCCGGCAGAATCCGTCGATCCGATTTTTGCTGTCGCAAGCCCCGGGGATACCGGACGATTTGCTGCAATCAACGCTGCCCGAGGAGGGAACCCTCCGCATCGAGACATCCCGAAACCTGCTGGACATCTTTCGACGATCGACCCTCGTCATCGCCGCCTCCGGAACCGTAACCCTGCAGGCGGCCATCGCAGGCGTCCCCATGATCATCGTCTACAAGGTCTCCCCGCTCAGCTACACCCTCGGGAAGATGCTCATCCGTGTCCCCTTCATCGGGCTCATCAACCTCATTGCCGGAAAACCGATCGTTCCGGAACGGATTCAGCAGGATGCCAACCCTCGAAACCTTGCGGATACAGCCTTCGAGCTGACGTCGAACCCCGAAAGGCTTTCGGCCATCCGAAACGATCTCATCGAAGCCCGAAAGCTCCTCGGCGGGCCGGGCGCATCCGAGCGGGCGGCCCGAATCGCCCTTTCCCTCATGGAAAGATCCAGATGAGCGTTTTTTCCCTTCCCCCCATGCAATCCCGTTACCGCCAGATTCTTTCCCTCATCCGGGATGCTTGGCCCAGGCTCCTGATGGCCATGGGATGCATGCTGGTGATGGCGGGTGCCACATCGGCCACGGCCTTTTTGGTCAAACCGGTCCTGGATGACATCTTCTTCAAGCAAGACCTCGCCATGCTGAAGTTCATCCCCATCGTCGTTGTATGCATTTACCTGTTGCGGGGACTGAGCATGGTGGGCCAGGAATACCTGATGAACCATGTCGGGCAGAACATCGTCCGGA
>CAZJXF010000043.1:0-24963 GCA_964549995.1 uncultured Desulfatirhabdium sp.
TCCGCTGCTTCGCAAAACACCACCCGCCCTCCTGCTGGAAGCCCGACATTGGAAGAAAATCGGTAAGTGGCGACTTTTTGCGAAGTCGTCAGGCTGGAGTGCGCAAGTGCTCAGCGTGCACGAAGGCGGAAAGGCGGGTGGGGAGGGGCGGCGGTAAGCGGCCGCCCCTTTGTCGGGCAATTGGGTCGTTAGATGAACTTTTCGATCTTGGCGTTTTTCTTCAGGGTTTCGATGTATTCCTTGACATCGTTTTGAACCTTGGACTGCTTGAGGTATCGCTGAATGTCGTCTTTCACTTCATCGAAGCCTTGGGTGCCTTCGGCTTTCTTGTCGGTCAGCCGAATGATATGGTAGCCGAACTGGGTTTCGACGATGCCGCTGGTTTCCCCCGGTTTCATGGCAAATGCCGCATCGGAGAAAGGTTTGACCATGGCTTCCCTGTCAAAATAGCCCAGATCCCCGCCTTTGATCTTGCTGGGGCAATCCGAATTCTCCTTGGCCAACGCCTCGAAATCTCCGCCCGCCTGAAGCTTTTTCTGGATGTCTTCGATTTTTTTCCGAGCTTCGGCTTTCTGTTCCGCTTTGTCGTCCGGCCCTACCTTGACGAGGATATGGCTTGCCCGAACCTGTTCCGGATGTTTGAACTTATCCAAGTGATTGTCGTAGTAGTCTTTGACATCTTGATCCGAAACGGTGATCTTGTCGGCAACTTCCTTGTCGATGAGCTTGCGAATGGTCATATCGGTCTTCAGATTCTCTTTCAAGCTGGCCTGGGTCATATTGATCTTGGCCAGCATCGCATCGAATTCCTTGTCTCCCGGGAAATTCTTCTTGATCTGTCCGATCCGATCCTCCACTTCCTTGTCCGTCACTTCGATGTGCTGTTTGGCGCATTCCTGTTTCAACACTTCGATGGTGATCGCATGATCCAAGGCCGAAGCCATCATTTCCTTGGTGGGTTCTTCGCCGGCATTTCCCCCCTGGGGCCCTTTCATGTTCTTCAGAATCTTGTCGAGCTCCGAGCGCAGCACCGGCTTGCCGTTGACCAGTGCGACCTTGGCGTTCGGATCGGCTTGTTTGGGTTGGGCTTTGGCTTCCGTCTTGGATGGGCTTGACTTGGCTTTGGCGGTGTCTTTCTTCTCCTGAGCAAAGCCCCAGGCAACCGTCAGCATCATAACGAAGAGGATACCCAGAGCCAGTTTTCCCAATGATGTGTACTTCTGCATACGTGTTCTCCATTCCCTTTCAAAGAGGATCGTTTGTGCGGATGTCTGCCGGGAAACCCTTTTCCCATGCAGAACACCGATTGTTTCAGCGAACGATAACGCTTTCCGCCCCCTATTGCAAACAGAACTTGTTTCAGGGGGACGGCATCGCAAAAAGGCGTTCTCCTCCCATGCGACTCGAAAGGAGACTTTTGGACTTTTTGCGAAGCCATTCGGGAAGACGGCGGAAGGGGCTTGCAATTTCGTTAAGGCTATTATAAGTAGCCATTAACGAATGGAAGTCTTTCAACAACCAACGCTTGCGGCCGGAACGTCCGGCTCACACGTCTCGATCGAGCGGATACCATGAAATCCAATCTCTTGACCTTGCTGCGATCCCAACCGGATGTCGTTTCGGGTGAAACCCTCAGCGCCGGCCTGCACACGAGCCGGGTGACGGTCTGGAATCATGTTCAAAAGCTTCAGCGTCTTGGATACGACATTCAGGCGACCCCGAAGGGGTATCGGCTGGTTGCATCCCCCGATATCCCTTATCCCTTCGAATTTCCGGAACGCGAGGGGCGCATGCACCATGTGGAAACGATCGATTCCACGATGGTTCTGGCGAAGTCCTTGGCGCAGGAGGGCTGCCCGCATTTTACGGTTGTGGTGGCCGAACGGCAGACCCGGGGGAAGGGCAGGCTTCGTCGGACATGGATTTCGGACAGCGGCGGGCTCTACTTCACCATCGTATTGCGTCCGGAAATTCCCGTATCTCATGTCATGCGCTATCCGTTTGCCGCATCGGTCGTTCTGTGCCGGACGATCCGTCGGATGACCGGCATCGACGCCCGGGTGAAGTGGCCGAACGACATCCTGGTGGGAGACTGCAAGCTGGCCGGGATGCTCTGTGAAATGGAAGCCGAAACGGATCTGGTATCCTTCGTCAATATCGGGATCGGCGTCAATGTCAACAACGACCCCGAGCCCTTGGAACAAAAGGCCTGCAGCATCCGGAGCATTCTAAACCGATCCGTATCGCGGGTCGCGCTGCTGAAGGAATTTCTCGATGCCTACGAGTCGGCCGTCGATTCCCTCGATCCGGCCGCAGTCATGCAGGAGTGGAAATCGCTGTCCGCCACTCTCGGCAGGCGGGTTCGCATCGTCACATCCGAACGAGTGACCGAAGGACGTGCGATCGACATCGACGCCAACGGCAACCTGATCCTTGAAACCCAAAACCGCAACCTGGAGACCATTCTGTATGGAGACTGCTTCGAAATCCCGAACCAACCCGACGCATGAAACTGCAACCGAGAGCCTGATCCGCCTGAAAATGGGGATTTATGCCGCCCTTTTCGCCGCCCTGACGGCAGCCGGGGCCTATCTGGCCATACCGATCGGTCCTGTGCCCATCATCCTGCAAAACATGTTTGTCCTGTTGGCTGGGCTGATGCTCGGATCGAAATGGGGCAGCATCAGTATCGGACTGTATCTGTTCGCAGGAGCGATCGGGTTTCCGGTCTTTTCGGGTGGAACGGGCGGGATCGCCCGGTTGATCGGGCCGACGGGAGGGTATTTGATCGGTTTTCTGGTTGCGGCGTATATCACGGGGCTCTTCGTGGAGCGGTTCGGGGATCGGTGGGTGTCACGGATCGTCGGCATGCTGCTGGCGACCCTTCTGATCTATGGCCTGGGGGTCTGCGTCCTGAAATGGGTGACGGCCATGAGCTGGCAAAAGGCCTTTGCGGTCGGGGTGTTGCCCTTTCTGATCGGGGACGGCCTCAAAATCGTTGCAGCCGAGGCCGTCTACCGGATGGTGTCGAGGCAGTTCCCGGTGCCGAGGGCAATAATGGGGTGAAGCTCTGGGGTGCAGCGAAAAAGGCGGACCCGCTCCTTGCGCGGGTCCGTCACGCCGTTACGACTGCATCGCTCTTCCGATCTGTATGTCGCTTTTGCGCTTCAAATCCTGCATAAATCCTTCCATCAAGGCGGTCTGTTTCTGGTTCAACAGAAAGCTCCGGATGGATTCCTTTTCCTTGTCATATCCTTCCAGATCGCCGGCCTTCTTCTCCAGAAAGCGGATCACATAATACCCGTTTTCCCCTTTGAGTGTCGTGTCCGGAAAGGGCTTGCCTTCGTTCAGTGAAAAGGCGGTGTGGTTGATCACCGGCTCAAATCCGATGCCGGAAATGGCGGCGTTCTTTTCGAAAAAGTCGGTTTCCCCCTTGATGAGGGCCTTGGATGTGGGGATATCGGCGAAGCTCTTTCCCTCCTTCAGAGATTTCAAGATGTCTTCGGCCATTTTCGAGGCTTCCTGGTCCTGTTTGGCTTTTCGGGCGAGGGTTTTGGCCTTTTCTCGGACCGTATCGAAATCGGCGGGATGTTCCGGCTCGACCCGCAAGAGTTGCATCACGATATAGGTTGAAGCATTCAGAGAAACGGCGTCGCTTACGCCTTCGGGATCGAGTGAAAAGGCGGTTTCGGCGAAACGGGCGGCATCCGGAAGTCCGTTGGGACCGCTACGCCCGAAGGGTTCGGTGGTGATCACTTGGAGGCCGTCGGCTTCGGCAGCCTTCTGGAAGCCTATCGGTTCGAGGGCTTTTTGGCTGAACGCCGCAGCTGCATTCATGGCCTCATTGGTCGAGCGTTCCTGCTGCAGCTTCGAACGAATCCCGGCAGTCGCTTCCTCGAGGCTCTGCTTGTGTGCGTCATGAACCTTTTCCACCTTGATGATGTGCCACCCATAGGTCGTTCTCACCGGATCGCTGATTTCTCCGGGTTGCATGGAGAAGGCTTTTTCCGAAAACGGAGCGACCATATCTTCCTTCTTGAAAGCCCCCAGATATCCGCCGTTCGCTTTGGCCGGATCTTCCGAGTATTTCTTGGCGAGCTCTGCGAAATCCTTCCCCTCCTTGGCCTGCTTCAACACATCCAGGGCTTTTTTGCGGGCCTTTTCCACATCGGCTTCGGAAGCATCTTTGGCCACCCGGAACAGGATGTGGCGGGCTTCGACGGTTTTGGGCTTTTCGAATTCCGCCGGTTTGGATTCGTAATATTCACGAATGTCTTCGTCGCTGACCTGAACCTTGGAAACATACCGAGAAGCGGGAAATTCGACGTATTGAACGACCCGCTTTTCTTCGATCCGGAAATCCTGGGGATGGGCATCGTAGTATGCCTTGATTTCGGCATCGTCCACAGTGACCGAGTCGAGCATCTCCGGCTGAATGCGCACATAGGCAACTTTCGTCTTGGCATGCCGCCAGGCGTACCATTGCTGCACTTCGGGTTCGGAAACGTCCAATTCGGCAGTGAGCATTTTCTGGAGTTTTTCGATCCGCATCATGTCACGCTGGGACGCTTCGAACATCTCCGGCGTCATCCGATTCAGCGAAAGCACGCTTCGGTAACGTTTCGGGCTGAAGAGCCCGTCTTCCTGAAAGACGGCCATGCTGCGTACGGTATCCGAAAGCTCTTCATCCGTCACGAGGATACCCCGGCGATCGGCTTCCCGCAGCATCAGTTGTCGATCGATCACCTGCTCGAGCGCCTTCTGCCGGAGATTGAGCATTTTGACCAGCTCGTCGTTGAACTGCTGTCCATAGGCCTTACGGTAATATTCGATCATTTGGTTGTAGGCCTGGTTGTATTGCTCGTAAGAGATCGGCTCGCCGTCGATCTTGGCGGCCCATCCTTCACCTCTTTCCCGAAAGCTGCCGACTCCCCAGAAAACGAAGACGAGAACGATGGCTCCAAGCAACACTTTGATGAGCCAGGTGCCGGCATTTTTACGTAAAAAACTGAGCATGTTCTATCCTTCCTATTGCACGTTACTCATGGGCTCAATAAAATTCCGGGCATCTTAGTTTTCCGCCCATCCATTTGTCAAGCGCTCGCTCCGATGGCAGCCGATGCCGCCGGCTCGATGGCAAACCCGTTTCGTTCGATGCGGTCATCCGGCCGAACGAGGATATCCGTCAGGCCGTATCGCTTCGCCAAAAAACGCATGTTCTCGTTTCGATGCCCGCGTATCCGGGAAATGTCCCGAGGATGCACCGCGATCGAAAGCGTATTGCCCGAGATCCGTTGCCGATCGAGTTCCTCCGTCAGCCGGTTGCGGAATATCCGGGAGGTCACCAGATGGCCGAATGCCGGATGCCAGGGGCCGGCAAGGATGGCACCCGGGGCGCTCAGGGTTTCGGAGGTCTGCAACCCGATGCGGATCACCGGGATGCGGGCCTGATGGAACACCATCATCATGTCGGCCACAGTCGATACGGCCTCTTCGAGCGTCATGGGCCGGTATTCCCCGCGGAGATAGGCTTCGGCAAGCGGAGTACCGGAAAGGACGACGGTCGGGTAGATCCGAACGACATCCGGCTTCAGGGATGCGGCGATTTCGGCGGATTGCAACGCGATTTCGGGGGTGTCTCCGGGCAGTCCGACCATGAGCTGAAGCCCGACGGTCATTCCGAATCGCTTCAGTCGTTCGACCGCCTCCACGGTGTGTGAGACCCGATGACCGCGACGGGAGGCTTCCAGAACGGCATCGTTCATGGACTGGGCGCCCAATTCCACGGTGGAAAGGCCCGAGCCCCTCGTCCACGTCAGAACGGTATCGGATACCGTATCGGGCCGGGTCGAACATCGAACGGAATGAATCCGCCCTTCCTTTCGAAAAGTCGACACCACATCGAGATAGGTGCGTAGGGTTTCGGGGGGGAGTCCGAAAAAATTTCCTCCGTAGAAAGCGACCTCCCGTTTTCGTGTCGGATCGATCGGATGGCGCAAGGCCGCTTCAATGGAAGACTTCAGTTCGTCTGCCGTCTTCAGCCGCCTTTGTTGGCTCGATATCCGGTGTTGATCACAAAAGACACAGCGATGGGGGCATCCGGCATGCGGCAGGAAAACCGGAAAAATCCATGGGCTACTGCTGGTTTTCGTAAAGGGTTCGCAGGGCATTTCGAGCCGCATCCTGTTCGGCAGCCTTTTTGTTCTTTCCCATACCGGTCGCAATGCCTTGGGCCGTCGTCACCTGGACGACAAAACATTTCTCGTGATCGGGGCCGAATGCATCGATGAGGCGGTATACCGGTCCCTTTTTCTGAGAGCCCTGAATCATTTCCTGAAGCTTGCTTTTGTAGTCCACACCGATCCTGTCGATGTTCTCCGGTGTGATTCGTGAGGCATAAAAGTGTTGCACCATACGGTAAGCGGCCTCGAAACCACCGTCGAGATAAACGGCTGCGATGAGTGCCTCGCAGGCATCCGCAAGGATGGAGCGCTTCTGCCTGCCGTTCGATTGCAGCTCTCCCTTTCCCAGCAGCAGCCATTCGCCGAGTCGAAGGTCCTTCGCAATGTCGGCAAGGGTCGACTCGTTGACGAGCTGGGAGCGGATGCGGGTCATGACGCCTTCGTCAAGCGGCGGATCGAGGGTCATCAGCAGGTCGCTTACAACGAGGTTCAGGACGGTGTCTCCCAGAAATTCAAGCCGCTCGTTGCTGGTCAGCGACGGATGTTCGTTGATATAGGAGCTGTGGCGAAGGGCCTCTTCCAGAAGAGACCGATCCTGAAATCGATAGGCGATTCGATTTTCGAGGGGATGAACATCCATGATGGGTGGTTGATGGGTATCCGGTATGTCGGGATCGGCTGAAGGATGCGGCATGGGGTCGTTCGATGCGCCCCTTATGCCGGCAGGGCTTGTGCCGAGCCTTTTTTGTTTCGACATGCAGCCGCCAGATCGGCATAGATCCGATAGGGAACATGAAAATCTCCCTTGCCCCTTCCCAGGGAAATGTCGGGTCGGACGGCTCCGTGAAAATCCGTTCCTCCGGTCATCAGCAGCCCGTATCGAAGAGCGAGGCTACGAAAATGCTCCGTCTGGTTCAAGTCATGATCGGGATAGAACACCTCGATGCCCATCAGACCGTTTTCCTGAAACCAAGCGATGAGCCGGTCCGTTTCGGCCAAGGAAGATGTTCGGATAAGACCGGGATGGGCCAGTACGGGGATCCCTCCGGCATGTCGTATCAGGTGCATGGCGTTTCGGGCATCCATGCGGACCTTGTCGACATAGCCGGGTTTTCCGGTTGCCAGATATCGGTCAAAGGCATCATCAATCGATGCCGCAACCCCTTTTTCCACCATCAGGGCGGCGACATGAGGTCTTCCGGGAGGCTTGCCGCCGCATCGGGACAGAAGTTCTTCGAGGGAGAGGCGGATACCGATCTCTGCCAAACGGTTCAGTATGCGCGGCACCCGTTCCATGCGAATGTTCCGAAAGTCGGCAAGTGCCTTGAGAAGATCGGGATCGTTCACGTCGAACCCATATCCCAGCAAGTGACATCCACCGGTAAGGGAAAGATCCTGCGGTAGCTGAACGCTGATTTCGACACCCGAGATCAGGGCAATAGGAGGGGAAGGCAACCGAAAAAGCTCTGTAACGCCGTCGATCGTGTCGTGGTCGGTCAAGGCCAGGGCCTGGACACCGGTTTGAATGGCTTGATCGAGAAGTTCAATCGGTGTCAGGGAACCGTCTGAAGCCGTGGAATGGACATGCAAATCGACCGGGGCATCGTCATTAGATTCCAAGGGCTTTTTCCATTGCCTCCTGTTTTACCTTGCAGTCGATGCACTGGGTCGTAACGGGTCTGGCCTTGAGCCGTTCGATGGAAATTTCTTCACCGCAGCTTTCACAGATACCGAAGGTGCCGTTATCGATTCGCTCCAAAGCATTCTTGACCTTTTTGATCAGTTTGCTTTCGCGATCCCGAATCCGCAACATGAAGTTGCGATCGGCCTCAAGGGATGCCCGGTCCGTGGGGTCCGGGAAGTTTTCCTTCGTGGTCGCCATCTCCGAAACCGTTTCTTCCGCCTGTCCCAACAATTCCTGCAGAAGATCGTTCAGGTAATTTCGAAAATAATCCAAATCTTCTTTCTTCATGATACGACCCTATGATTTGGGATGGGAGGGAGCACTCCGACCATTGCCATATTCTTTTGACGGGTTTTCAAAAAGTCGTGTCATCTCCATGGATGATGCGTCCGTGGAAGGCTACCCGACTTTTTGCGAGCCCGTCAATTTTGAATTGGAAAAGATACCATTCCCTTATCAAGAAGTAAAGGACTTCGTTTTTGACAGGGTTCATGCTGGACGGCTTTGCAAAAAGTCAGATGTTCTTGTTTAACCCGCAGGAGAGCGGGTGCATTTTGCTTGCGCAGCGGAAAAACTCAGCAGCCCGATCTCGTAGGATCGGGCGGATGGCCAAGATGGAAACGATGGCTTTCTGAAAGGCAACATCCGGATTTTCCATCCAAAATAGATGAAGCGCGTCCGCCCGATCCAACGATCTCCGGCTGCTTCAAACACGTTTCCGCTGCTTCGCAAAACACCACCCGCCCTCCTGCTGGAAGCCCGGCATTGGAAGAAAATCGGTAGGAGGCGGCTTTTTGCGGGTTCATCGTGCTTGGGAAAAAGGGATGGGGGCTGATGGAAGCGATAGAACTCGGAAAGGGGTAACTCCCTTTGGTTGACGCTTTCAGGGGGGTGTGGTAGGTTCCGAGAGCATCCGAGGGGGATGTGATCCAAATGACCTCCGATCCAAACCGGTTACGCTCTCCATGACGACATCGCCTTATTACTTGGAAACCGGAAACGAAGTGCATCTCTTCGAGGCTGCATTTCGGGACAGGCTTCCGGTTATGCTTAAAGGTCCGACGGGTTGCGGCAAAACCCGTTTCGTAGAATACATGGCCCATCGATTGGGGCTTTCCTTGACGACGGTTGCCTGCCATGAAGATCTGTTCGCATCGGATTTGGTCGGCCGATACCTCTTGAAGGGCGACCAGACCGTCTGGGTGGACGGGCCGCTCACCCAGGCCGTCCGAAACGGCGGCATTCTGTATCTCGATGAAATCGTCGAGGCCAGAAAGGATACGACGGTCGTGATCCATCCGTTGACGGATGCCAGACGGATGCTCAATATTGAAAAGAAGAACGAAACCTTACAGGCCCATCCCGATTTTCTGATCGTGATTTCCTACAACCCCGGGTATCAGTCCGTTCTGAAAGATCTCAAGCAGAGCACCCGGCAGCGCTTCGTGTCTTTGACCTTCTCCTATCCCGATCCGGATCGAGAGGCTGAAATCGTCGCTCACGAAGGCGGAGTCGATCGGCAGACGGCCGTGCGTCTCGTGCGTTTGGGTGCCAGCATCCGTCGGATTCGGGAGCAAGGGCTCGTAGAAGGAGCGAGCACCCGATTGCTGATCTATGCGGCCCGGATGATCCGCAACGGGATCGGGTTCGCCGATGCCTGCAGGTGCGCCGTGTGTCAGCCGCTTACAGACGACGCCAAGCTGCTGGAAACGCTCTTCGATTTGATTGCCGATCTGGATTGATTCATCCGCATTCAACCGGACTGCTGCAGCGAAAAATGTGTGCCCGCTCCCGTGCGGCTCGCTGGAGACCCCCTGACTTTTTGCGAGTCGCATGGGAGGAGACACGCCTTTTTCGTTGCATCGGATAAACTCAGCCGCCCGATCTCGTAGAGCCGGGCATGTAGCCAGACGCTCCAGGAAAGAGCATCTGATGGCAGTCGTACGCTTTTCAGACCCAAGCCGAAGCTTTTTCTGCATGCCCGGCTCAACGATCTCCGGCGGCTTCAAACAAGTATCCGATGCAACATCAAAAGGCGTATCTCCCCCCATGCTCAGGCCCGGAAATACACCCAAATCGGCGGCAAAACGACTTTTTGCGAGTCCATCATGGATATCGATGGTTCCGAAGCCTACCGATGGCTTAGCGAACAATTCGACGATCCGCTGGAGGCCCTCGCTGCGGCCGATCCGGCGCTCTTGAGAACGGTTCAGGACGGCATCGATCGGCATCGTGCCACTGCTCCGCCCGGTGCCGGTCTTCTGCGCATGGCCTGCGGGTTCATTCTCTGGGCGGTTTCGCAGGAGATTCGTCTGGGTCAGGAGACAGCCAGAGGCGTGGCGACCCTGTTTTCGGCGCCCGATCCGGAAGGAAATATCCGCCGCTATTGCGGGCGAATTGCATCTGCGGCTGCAACCGGTCCTGAACTGTCGGGTGTTCTGGCCGCAGGCATGCCGTCGGTGTTGAGGCATGGGGATGAGACGGATCTTTCCTATTGGGAGAAGACGGTCACCGTTCTTCTGACGAAAGGCACCTATGCCCTCTATGGGCCGCTGGCGACCATCGGTCGGCTCTATGACAGTCGCGATCCGGCGGCTGCCCGGGCCTCGATGCAGCTTTTTCAAACGGTTTTCGGACAGGAGTTGACCTACAACCGTTCGAGACATCTGTTGCATCTCATCTGCCGAAGCATCGAAGGCATGAAACCCGCCAAGCGCGCTTTTCAAGTCGGAGAAGCCGTCCGGATCGCCGAAACCGATGCCGACCTGCTGGACCCTTTTTTCGAAGGACTGGAATCCGGTCTTCATCGGCTGAACGCATTGGGGCTTCACGCTTTTGTGGATGAGGCGATCGAACGGCGGAAGGCGGCTTCGGATGGATCCTGTCCCGCTTTTCTGTCGTTGGCTTCCGGCAGTGCCCGCTCCTGCTTCGAGGACCTTCTGGTTGCCGCCACCTGGGATGGCCTGAAGGACCGGCTGCGGCGCTACGTGAAGGCGCGCATGCTCCGACCGATGACCCTCGCCGTCCTAGACGAGCGTCTCCAGCGCCAAGTCGGCGGCTTGGATTCGAAGCGGCTTGTTTTCTCCGGAAGCGACACCATCTACGTGGCGGAGGAAATCGACGAAGCCGACGACAGGTATGGGAACGAAGCCCTCTATCACATGCTCATCCGCCTCGAGATCGGTTTCCACGAATTCGGAACGTACGACTTCGATTGGATCGCTTTTTCGGATGCGGGCAGTCTCGAGGGGGCAGCCGAGGCGATCGGTTCGGAGCGATCCGATCTCGAAACCTTCTTTGAACGCTTCGAGCAACCGGACGTTGCCGAAGAGCTGTTTTCCCTTCTGGAGCTGGCTCGGATCCGGTTTCATTCCGACCGGCTCTATCCGGGTATTTTCCAGCGTGCCGAGCCGATCCTGATCGAAAAGCTCGACCGGAGTGCAATGGAGCATCCCGAAGGTCCCGCCGAACACCTGTATCGCTTTCTGGTGCTTCGAGAATCATCCCATCGGCCGACAGGGTTCGACCTTCCGGAAGATCCGACGGCGCTCTTTGCCGATGATTCCGGTGTGGAGCGGACGGCCCGCTTGACGATTCAGATGTATCCTCGGTACGAGCGATGCCGGGTGCGGCCCTTCCCTTTTCCTTACGGCTGGAAACCGAGTCCGAAGCTCGTTTACCCCAGTCGAACGCCGATCGATCGCCTCTCTGAACGGCTTCAGCGGGTCTTGCTGCGTCAGGGGACGGTGATGAGACGGTCCGATCTGCGGCGATGGCTGCAGAAGGCCCAACCATCGTCCGATTCTGGAGGAAGCGCGGAGACGTTCGATGCTGCGGATCCCTGCACCGACCCTGCCCTCGATGGGCGGCTTCGGGCGGCGCTGCGCAGTATCGTCCGATCGGAGGATGGGCTTGTTGTGGATCCTCCGCGGGATGCGCCGGACGGCGAGACCTTCTGGTATCCGGAATGGGATGAACGGACATCGGATTATCTCTCCGCCCATGTCCGGGTCATCGTCCGACACATGGGGCATGGAGATGCGGGACGATATGCAGCGGCCCTCGGTCGATATGCCGGACTGGTTTGCGGTATCCGCAGGGCGTTTGAAACGATGCGACCTCAAGGGATCGACATCCGCAGGGGCTGGGTGGAAGGGGACACATTCGATGATCCGTTGCTGATCGATTGGCTGGTTTGTCGGAAAGCCGGAACCGAGGGTCCCGAGCGGTTCTACGTGCATCGGATCAAGTCCAGACGGGATGTGGCGGTGTTGCTGCTCGTCGATCTATCCCGATCCACGGCCCATCCCGTCGAAGGGCATCCCGAAGGGGCATCGGTTCTGGATGTGGAAAAGGACGCTGTCGTGCTGCTCTGCGAGGCGCTCGCTACAGTCGGTGACCGGTTCGCTATCGCCGGGTTTTCCGGAAACGGACGCCACTGCGTCGAATACAGCCGGATCAAAGGGTTCGAAGAAAACCTCGATGAAACGGTGCGGGGAAGAATCGGGGCCATGCGGTCGTATCGAAGCACCCGTATGGGGGCTGCCATCCGCCATGCCACCGTCGAGCTGGCAGCCCAGGATGCCGCCGTGCGGTTGATGGTCGTTTTGGGGGATGGATTCCCGAACGATGTGGATTACAAGCGGGAATACGCCGTTTCCGACACCCGAAAGGCGGTTCAGGAAGCCCGCTCCAAAGGCATCCATGTCCACGCCGTAACGGTGAACATCGCCGCCGATCCGCTGCTGGACGAGATGTACGGGTGGAACCGGCATACGGTGATTTCGGATGTGACCGAGCTGCCGGAAAAGCTGGTTCGCATTTACAGTCGGCTGACGAAAGCCTAAGGGATGATCCGTGGGACAGATCTAATCGTGAACATGCGAAGCCAGGGAAGGGCATAGAAAGAAGAAAACGGGAAGGAAACACTCATGAAACTTGCTGTCAGTGGAAAAGGCGGCGTGGGCAAAACCACGTTTTCAGCCTTGCTCATTCGAACCCTTGATGAGATGGGAAAACATGTTCTGGCCATCGATGCCGATCCGGACGCCAATTTGGCTGCAGCCCTCGGCATCGAAGGTGCGGACAAGATCGTTCCCATCTCCGAAATGAAGGAACTCATCTATGAGAGAACCGAGGCCCAACCGGGGAGTATCGGCGGATTCTTCAAGCTCAATCCCCGTGTGGACGATCTTCCGGAAGCCCTCTCGGCCCGATTGAACAACATCAAGATGATGCGTCTGGGCGGGGTGAAGAAGGGTGGCTCCGGGTGCATCTGCCCCGAAAGCACCCTGCTTCGGGCGCTGGTGACCCATATCGTTCTTGCCCGCAACGAAGTCGTGGTCATGGACATGGAGGCCGGCATCGAACACCTCGGCCGTGCGACGGCTCGGGCTGTCGACAAACTCATCGTGGTCGTCGAACCCGGAAGAAGAAGCATCGAGACTGCGGAACACATTCAGCATCTGGCCGGTGAAATCGGCCTGACGCGCATCGCAGTCGTGGGCAACAAGATCCGCAACGATGCCGATGTGCGCTTTCTGCAGGAAAACCTGCCGCAATTCGATTTCATCGGTTGGCTTCCCTACGATGAAACCTTGATCGATGCCGACCTGAAAGGGGTTTCGCCGTTCGCAACCGCCAGTCCCGCCAAGGACCGCGTCCGCGACATGATCGGTCGGCTGTAAATGAGACGGCGCTGGAAACCCGGAACCCGATCGAAAGGAGGGCAGGGAAGGGATCGTCGCAGGTCCGATTCCGACGATCGACCCTCGATGACCCCGTCTGTGGACCGACGGCTCAAATCCGTTTTCCGGCAGATCGGGGTGCCGGAGCCCGAACCGTTCCAGCCGGACCCGTTTCAGATCGAAGCCCTCGAGTGCATCCGCGAAAGCGACTGCCTCGTGAGCGCCCCCACAGGATCCGGGAAAACCTGGATCGCCGTTCAGGCGATCGGTCGAATTCTCGAAGCGGGAGGAAAAAGCTGGTATGCCTCCCCCCTCAAGGCGCTCAGCAATGCCAAGTACCGGGAGTTTGGGGAACTGTTCGGCGTCGATCGGGTCGGCATCCTCACCGGAGACCGCAAGGAAAACCCGGATGCGCCGATCATCGTCGGAACGACGGAAATCCTGCGAAACCAGCTCTACGATGCCATGTATCGCGGGGAAACCCTGAACACGGATTTCGTCGTTCTCGATGAGGCCCATTATTTGGGGGATTCCGACCGCGGGGTGGTGTGGGAAGAGACCATGATCTACCTGCCGCCCCGGGTTCCCATCCTCATGCTTTCGGCGACGATCGGAAACGCCGAAGCGATTGCGGCCTGGCTCGAGATCCTGCGAGGGCGAAAATGCCATGTCGTCCGGGAAACCCGGCGTCCGGTGCCGCTCATCCCGCTGTTCCTGCACCCATCCGGAAAAGTGATGCCTCTTCTCGGCTCGATCGAAGTGACGCCGAAAAGCCGTATTTCCGGGGTCATCCGAAAGTGGATGAAAAGCGAATCGGCAACCGGCGGCGGACGAGGACTACCGCCGCTGGGGGCGATCCTGCAGGTGCTGGAAACCTACGATCTGCTGCCCGCCATTTTCTTTCTCAAGTCCCGGCTCGATTGCGACCGCGCCCTCGGCCTCTGTGAATCCCATCCACTCGAGGATCCCGCCCAGAAACGGCGCATCCGAGCCCGCCTGCGGGAATTGGCCGGAAACAACGTCCACCTCTTGCGCCATCGTCAGGCCGGAAGCCTCGTGCATCTCGGGGTGGCCAGCCATCATGGGGGGCAGCTTCCCGCCTGGAAACTCCTTGTGGAATCCCTGATGACCGAAGGGCTCCTCAAGGCCGTTTTCGCCACCTCCACGGTGGCGGCTGGGGTGAATTTTCCCGCCAGAACCGTGGTCTTTCTGAATACGGACCGCTTCAACGGCAAGGAATTCCTGCCGCTGACCCCCACCGAATTTCATCAGATGACCGGAAGGGCCGGAAGGCGGGGCATGGACAAGATCGGATTCGCCATGTCCATTCCCGGCCCCTTCCTCGATCCCTTGCTGTATGCCGAGCTCGTCACGGCTCCCCCCTCGGATGTCACGAGTCAGATCCGGATCGATTTTTCGATGACCCTGAACCTGCTCTTGTCCCATACCCCCGATCAGATCGAAGACCTGCTCGAGCGATCCTTTGCAGCGTTCTGCGCCCGAAGGCGAAATGCCGCCAAACGTTCGGAGGAGCCTTCGGTGCTTTCCGATCTTGTGGAAAGCTTTCGAAAGCATTTCGAATTCCTGCAGGAAACGGAGTTTGCCGATGCGAACGGACGGCTGACCGAAGACGGCATCTGGGCGTCGCGGTTGCGGATCGATCATCCCGTGGAAATTGCGGCCGGGTTCCGGGTGGGCGTATTTCCGGAGTCGGATCCGGGGCTTCTTGCTGCAATGGTGGCCTTGTTCGTTGCCGAGCGGGAAATGAGCGAGGTGCTGAACCGACGAATCCTTCCGGAAAATCTCGTGAGGGCTTTTCACCGGATGCGGCGGAGCCTCAGGCCCTTCCTGCAGCTCATGCGGGTGCGGGGTTTTGAAACGAAGCGCTTCGAAATCGGGCCCTGTGCGGTGATCTATGCGTGGGCCAGCGGCATGGACTGGGAGGAAGTCGTCCGGCTGTCGGAGCTCTCGGACGGGGATGTCGTGATGCTCGTGCTGCGGACGGCGGACAACCTGCGGCATATCCGGGGTCTCGATGCCGTCTTTCCGCAGATCGCCCGATCGGCCGACGCAGCTCTCGAACTGCTCTTGCGGGAGCCGGTGACCATGGACGACATCCTATAGGTGACGGCCTCGCAAAAAGTCAGTGAGTCTTCTGCGAGCCGCATGGAGGCGGGCGCGCCTTTTTCGCTGCATCGGAAAAACTCAGCCGCCCGATCTCGTAAGGGCCGGGCATGGTGCCAGACGCTCCAGGAGAGAGCATCTCATTGAAATAGCAAGCTTTTCAAACACAAGCCGAAGTGTTTTGCATGCCCGGCCCAACGAGCTCCGGCGGCTTCAAACAAGTTTCCGCTGCAGCATCAAAAGGCGTACCCGCCCCCATGCTCAGGCCCGGAACTACCCGCAAATCGGAGGTATATCGACTTCTTGCGCGTCCATCATAGGTGGAAGGGCGGAAGAGCGAGGCGAGCCGCATGGGGGCGGGTTCAACCTGGAATGAAGAGGCTGAAGGTGCTGCCCTTGCCGGGCTCGCTCGTCACCGAAACCGTTCCGCCGTGTGCGCTCAGGATGTTGCGCACGATGGCAAGCCCCAATCCAGTTCCCCCATCCTTTCGGCTGCGGCCGGGATCGACCCGGTAAAACCGTTCGAAAATCCGCGGCAGATGTTCCGCAGGGATGCCGCAGCCGGTGTCCGCCACATCGATACGAATCCCTTTCGACTCCTGGACGGCCCGGATCCATACCTTCGATTGGGGATTGCTGTACTGAATCGCGTTCATCAGCAGGTTGACGACGGCTTCCTCCATCAGCTGCGGGTTGATCGTCGCCCGCAGATCGCCGGGGCATTCGACTTCGATGCGCATGGCCTTCTCGTTCGCCTTGGTGGAGCAGCTCTGTACGGCAAGTTCGACGATGTCGCGGATGGCCGTATCCGTCTTTTCGATGGCCTGCCGATCCATGTCCTGCTCGATGCGTGAAAGACTCAGCAAGTCCTCTACGATGCGGTTGAGCCGATCGGCCTGGCGGGCGAGAATCTGCAGGAAATGGCGGGCGGTTTCCGGCTCGTCGATGGCACCGGAGAGCAGGGTTTCGACAAACCCCTTGATCGATGTGATCGGCGTCTTGAGCTCGTGGGAAACGTTGGAGACAAAGTCCTTTCGGATGGTTTCCAACCGCTTGAGGCGGGTCAAGTTCGTCATCACCAGCAACACACCGAAGGACTGTCCATCCCGGTCGATCAGCGGAGCCGCCCTCAGGTGGATGATCCGCTGCTGCGGAAGCTGCAGGACAACTTCTCTCTCGATGGAGCGCCGCTGTTGAGAGACCTCCGCCAGGATGTTCAACACGGCGCTGTTTCGGGTGAGGGTTTCGATGGGGTCGTCGGCTTTGGGCGGGGAATCGATGCCGAGCAGCTCGACCGCCGCCTGGTTGATGGTGATGAGCCGGTTCCGGTGATCCACGGCCACCACCCCCTCGCTCATGGCGCTCAGGATGGCTTGCTGTTCCGCATGCTGAATGTTGATTTCCCGCAGACGCTCCGAAAACCGATCGGCCATCGCATTGAAGGCATCGGCCACTTCCTGCAGCTCCTCGACATCGGGACGGTTCAGGCGCACCTGGGGATGACCGGAGGCGTGCAGCCTGGCGGTTCTCGCGATTTCCTCGAGGGGACGACTGAACCTTCGGGACAGGAAGAGGCTCATCAGTGCGGCGACGATGGCCACCCCAAGCGCACCCCATCCGGTTTTCCTCAGGATGTCGTTCACGACGGTATCGATGGATGCAATCGGAACCGACGTCCGGATGACCGCGAGGATTCCGGTTTCGGTTCGGACCGGCAGGGCCTGGTACATCATCGTTTCCGAGACGGTGAAGCTTTTTCGGGTGAGCAGGGCAGGTGTTCCGTTCAGGGCGGATTGAATTTCGGGGCGATGGATGTGGTTGTCCATCAGGGAGGCATCCTGGTGGGTGTCCGCCAGGACGGTTCCGGATGGCAGGACGACGGTCAGACGGATATTCGCATGCGTTGCGGCCGCCTTGAACCATTGCCGGATTTCGGAGGGATTCCCCTCGATGATCTGTCTGCGGATCATGGGTTCGAGGATCTCGGCGTGAGAGCGAAGGCTTTCCGCCGCATGGTCCAGTACGAGCCTGCGCCAGCAGCGGTCGGCGTACCACTGGGATGCGGCGACGGACAGCAGAACCAGGGTGATGCAGCCGACGAACATCCGCCAACCGAAAGAACGGCTCATGTTCCCTCCTTGAAGCGGTAGCCGACGCCTCGGACGGTTTCGATCCAGTCCCCCGCCGAACCGAGTTTTCTGCGAAGCCCAGCGATCTGCACATCGATGGATCGATCCGTCACCGCATGATCTTCGCCGTGGACGCCATCGACGATCTGCCCCCGGGTATAGACCCATCCGGGGTGCTTGGCCAGGAAGTGCAGGATGCGGAATTCGGTCTGGGTCAGATCGATCTTCTCCGATCCTACGGTAACCGTCAGGCGGCCCGGA
This sequence comes from uncultured Desulfatirhabdium sp., assembly GCA_964549995.1. GTDB lineage: Bacteria > Desulfobacterota > Desulfobacteria > Desulfobacterales > Desulfatirhabdiaceae > Desulfatirhabdium. Next base: position 18,068 of record CAZJXF010000043.1, read on the forward strand.
TGAATGGTGATGTCCCCGACATGAAGGATGACATCGTTCTTGTCGGAAGAGGATTCCCGCCTTCTGCGCAGAACGGCGCCGATCCGGGCCGAGAGGATTTTCGGGCTGAAGGGCTTGGTGATGTAATCGTCCGCCCCGAGTTCGAGCCCGACGACGATGTCGGCTTCCTCGCCTTTTGCCGTCAGCATGATGATGGGAACCCGCCGTGTCCGCTCGTTTTTCCGAAAATACCGGCAGATATCGAGCCCGCCGATTCCCGGAAGCATCAGATCGAGCAGGAGAAGATCCGGCAGATCGCTCTTCGCGGCTTCGATGAGGGCTTCACCGCTCGCAAACGAGCGAATTCCGAAGCCTTCCCGGGCCAAGTTGTACCGCAGCAGCTCGAGGATGTCCTCCTCGTCGTCGACGATCCAGATGGTTTCCTTTTCCATGGCAGAAGATGGTATCCGTTCGGATGATGTCGGCAAGAGATGCGATGCTATGCCCATGTCGATGTCAAGGGCGTTTGTCCCTTTCTGATCAGACGTCCCGAGTGAATGACGGTATCGACGGTGTTTACGCCCAGATGGTAGGGCAGAAACACGTGGGACGGATGTTGCAGAATCAGGATGTCGGCCTGTTTTCCGGGATCGAGGCTTCCGATCTCTTCGGCCATGCCGAGGGCTGCGGCTGCATTCAGGGTGAGGGCGGAGACGGTTTCGGCCGGGGTGAGCCCGAGGTGAACGGCGGCAAGCGCGATCAGCAGCGGTATGGATTCCGAAAAAGCGCTTCCCGGATTGCAATCGGTCGCCAGCGCCACGGCGCATCCGGCATCGATCATGGCTCTTGCCCGGGCATAGGGTTCCCGAAGTCCGAATGCCGTGATGGGCAGCAGCACCGCTACCACCCCTGCCTCGGCCATAGCCGCAATTCCCTCGTCGGATGCGTGCAGCAGGTGATCGGCCGATACGGCCCCGAGTTCTGCGGCAAGTTCCGCGCCCCCGAGCGGGGTCATTTCATCGGCATGGATCTTGATGCCCATGCCGAGAGCTGCCGCACGACGAAGCAGCTTCCGGCTTTGCTTCACGGAAAAGACCCCGGTTTCACAGAACACATCGCAGAACCGCGCAAGTCCTCGCTCGGCGATCTCCGGCAGGAGTTTCTCGCACAGAAAGTCGATATACGCATCCGCACGACCGCGCCATTCCGGGGGCAAGGCATGGGCTCCCAAAAACGTGGGTACGATCCGCAACGGGTGGTTTCGGGAAAGCGCCGCACAGACGTCGAGCTGTCGGAGTTCGGTTTCGACATCGAGGCCGTAGCCGCTTTTGATTTCGACGGTGGTCACCCCGAAGGAAAGCAGGGTATCGAGCCGTTTCAGGGTTTCCTGGATGAGGGTCTGCCGGTCGGCGGAGCGGGTCGCCTGGACGGTGGACAGGATGCCGCCGCCTGCTGCCAGGATGTCGAGGTATTTGGCGCCCGCCAAGCGGGCTGCGAATTCGTCCGCCCGGTAACCGGCGAACACGAGATGGGTATGCGGATCGACGAAGCCCGGCAGCACACACCTTCCCGTTGCATCCAAAACGAGGGTATCCTCCGGATCGAATCCTTCGGCTGTGACCCGATCCCATACATCGGCCGTTTTGCCGACGGCTCGGATCGTGCTGTTGGTCGCCAGAAGAGCGCCGTCTTCGATGATGCCGATTTCGGCCATCTCGGATCCGCGTTTGGCCTTGCGACCGGAAACCGTGACCAACTCGGCGGCATGGACGATCAACAGATTGCTGGGGTGTTTGTGAGGCATGATGGGCTCGCAAGAAGTCAGGAGTCAGAAGTCAGGAGTCAGGAGTCAGAAGTCAGGAGTCAGGAGCCAGGAGCCAGAAGTCAGGAGCCAAGAGCCAAGAGCCAGGGGTCAAGAGCCAAGAGCCAGGAGCCAGGAGTGAAGGGCTCGCAAAAAGTCGCTGTACCCCCGATTGTTGGGGATTTCCGGGCCTGAGCATGGGGGCGGCTGAGTTTTTCCGATGCAGCGAAAAAGGTGTGCCCGCTCCCATGCGGCCCACTGGAGACTCACTGACGTTTTGCGAGTCCATCGCCCATGACCCATCGCCCATCGCCCATCGCCCATCACCCATGACCCATCGCCCATCGCCCATCGCCTATCGCCCATGACCTATCGCCCATAACCTATCACCCCCCACTTCCCGCCTCCCCGATCTCCCGTTTCACACTGGCGGCCAACGTTTCCGCCAGATAGTGGACGAGGCTTTTCGACGGTCCTTCCACCATGACCCGGCACATCGGCTGGGTTCCGGAATAGCGGATGAGCACCCGGCCTTCGGAGCCGAGCCGCTCTTCGGCTCGACGGATGTCGGCCTGAAGCTCCCGAAGCGTCGTCAGATCGGGTTTGGCCTTGACGGGGACGTTGATCAAGACCTGCGGAAACACGGTCATCACGGCGGCAAGCTCCGACAGGGGTTTGTCTTCCGCAGACAGAATATTCAACAGTTCGATGGCGGACAGCATCCCGTCTCCGGTCGTGTGTCGGTCGAGAAAGAGAATATGGCCGGAATCCTCACCGCCTAAAACGGAACCGCAGCTTTTCATCGCCTCCATCACGTTGCGATCGCCCACCTTGCATGCGATATGGGGGATGTGGCGTTCCTTCAGCATCGATCGAAGTCCGACGTTGCTCATGACCGTCGTGACCACCGGTTTGGCTCCCAGACGCCCCGTTTTCCGGAAATGAGCGGCGCAGACGGCGATGAGCTGGTCTCCGGTGAGGATGGTTCCCGTGTCGTCGACGGCGACGACCCGGTCCGCATCTCCGTCGAAGGCGAAACCGACGGCTGCCCGGCGTTGCAGCACCCGCTCGGCGAGTGTCTGCGGATGTTCCGATCCGCAGTGTTCGTTGATGTTCCGCCCGTCCGGCCGATCATGGATGCAATCGACCCGGGTCCCGATCCCTTCGAAGACTTCCCGGGCCAGAACGGACGCCGCTCCGTTGGCGCAGTCGAGGACGATCTGGATTCCAGGCAGCTGAACATCCGGCGAAACGGTGCTCCGCAGAAAGTCCCGATAGGCCGAGACGGCCTGCGGTTCGAAGCGGATCGACCCCGGTTCGGTGCCTCGGGGAACCGGTGCCGCCTCGATGATGAGTGCTTCGATGGCTTCCTCCTGCTTGCGGGAGATTTTGAAACCGGAGGCGTTGAAGACCTTGATGCCGTTGTCCGTGTAGGGGTTGTGGGAGGCGGAGACGACGACTCCTGCGGCTGCGCCCATGTGCCGCACCAGAAAGGCCACCCCCGGCGTGGGCACCACACCGAGCAGGACCACGTCGATGCCCACAGCCGACATCCCGGCTGCCAGGGCGTGTGCGAACATGTCCTTCGACTGTCGGGTATCGGTGCCGATGAGGATCGGTGCATCAGATGTGGAGGTGCGGACAAACCGGCCGATCGCCATGCCGATCAGCAACACGGTATCGGCCGTCATCGGGTATTCGTGAACGGCTCTGCGGATGCCGTCCGTGCCGAACCACTCGCTCATGATCCCTGCTCCTGAGATTCCATTAGAGACGGGCACAGTCTTCGAACGATTTCCCGGGTGCATCCGTCGACGATTCCCTGAAGCCAGCCTATGCCGGTCTCGACCATCGACGGTTCGAGTTCCTGAATGACATCGATATAGGTTCCCTCCGAACGATCCCCCCTCCGTAAGATCGCTTCCGTCAGCCGGTCCCGAAGCGCGATGTCGCCTTCCTGAAACCGGAGCATGGCGAGGATGTCGGGAAGCTTTTCGGCGTTCTCGTGCAATTCGTTCTGACGGGCGGCCTGGATGGATGGGGGATGCTGGGTGAAGGGCATCCGGATGCCGTATTCAGTAAGCCGTTTGGCCCGCTCGTCGATGGCCCGATCCAGCGTGGTGCACAATCCCGCAAACAAGGGCTCGGGGAACAGCGGCCCGACGAACAGGGATCGGACATGGAGGTACCATTGCCGCAGGGCGAGCAGGTTGGCGATGTAGCGGGCATTGTTCACAACGATGCGCTTGAGGGTGGTGTGCATGCCGGCGACGAATTCGACGTTGATGCTTCTGCCCGCTCCTTCCTGAATGAGCCGGTTGGGTCGGATTTCGTCTTTTCGCAGAATGGTGCCTGCCGCAACGACAGTTCCATAATTCAACACGCAGGGGCCGACCATACCGCCCTGTCCCCCGAGGAAGATCGGTCTGTCCCGAAGCATCACCCCTCGGGGAACGTCTCCGATCAAGGATGCGGTGGCCTTGTCCTGGTTCGGGGTGAAATTGAAGTGAATGTAGGAGCTGCCGACCTCGCTGTGGTTTTTTCGGGACGTGCCGCCCGCCATGAAGCAATCGCAGAAATTGATGAGGCTTCCGAGGGTGACGAAGGGAAAGAGGATCGTCTGCTTCAGGGCGACGGTGTGTCCGGCGACACATTGCTCTTCGAGGATGCACCCTTCCCGGACATGGGCCCCGCTGTTGAAACTCACCCCGTCGAGAAATACCGATCCGGCGAAGTACCCTCCCCGCAGGTCCACGGCCTTGCCGATCCAGCAGTTGACGATGGTCACCGGAGCCTCGGCACCGAGGCGGCTTCCTTTTAGAATCAGGGTGTCGCCGCCATGAATCCGGGTTCCGGCATGGAGCACCACCCCGGGTGCGATCCGCTCCGGATCGACGTCGTCTCCGATCTCGACGCTCTGCGGGCAGGGGATCACGACACCGCGTTGGATCAGCCGTTCGATTGCGGTCATTGGATCACCCCTCCGCTTTCAGTTTTGCCGAGCGCAGGGCATGCCGCTTCTGGGCGTCGAGAACGGCCTTGCGCATCCGGATGTTTTTCGGGGTCACCTCCACGTATTCGTCGTCGAGAATGAAATGGATGGCCCGCTCGAGGGTCATGGCCTTCACCGGGGAAAGGATGATGTTTTCGTCCCTTCCGGCGGCCCGCATGTTCGTCAGCTTCTTTTCCTTGCAGGGATTGACGTTGATGTCGTTTTCCCGGTTGTGCTCTCCGATGATCATGCCTTCGTACACCGGGGTGCCTGGGGTGATGAAGAGCTGGCCACGGGGCTCCAGATTGAACAGGGCGTATGCCACGGCCTCCCCTCGGCGGTCGGATACGATGGATCCGGTGAAGCGGGTCGGAAAATCGCCCCGGTAGGGCTCGTATCCGCTGAAATAGCTGTTCATGATACCCGTTCCCTTGGTGTCCGTGAGAAACTCGTCTCTGTAGCCGATCAAAGATCGCGAGGGAATGCTGAATTCGATGCGCACCCGTCCCCGGTTGTGATTGACGAGGTTGAGCATCTTGCCTTTTCGAAGGGAGAGCTTTTCCGTGACGATGCCGAGAAAGGCTTCGTCGCAATCCACCAGAAGCCGCTCGATCGGCTCGAGCTTGACGCCGTTTTCTTCCCGAAGGATCACCTGCGGTCTTCCCACGCAGAGCTCGAAGCCTTCCCGTCGCATCGTTTCGATCAGGATGGCCATCTGGAATTCGCCGCGGCCCTTGACCAGAAAGGTCTCTTTGTCCGCCGTCTCTTCGAGCCGAATGCCGACGTTCATGAGGGTTTCCTTGAAGAGCCGCTCGCGGATCTTGCTCGACTGAACGAACCGTCCTTCCTTTCCACCGAAAGGGGAATCGTTGATTCGGAACACCATCGAGACGGTGGGCTCATCCACCCGAAGCCGGGGCAGCCGGGCGGGGGCGGTGCGGTTGCAGATGGTATCCCCGATTTTGACATCTTCGATGCCCGACAGCACGATGATGTCTCCCGGATCGGCGCTTTCGACTTCCTTCAAAGCAAGTCCCTCGTAGGTCTGAAGCCGCGAGATCTTGAGCGGAATCTGACGCTCGTCGGCATCGATACAGATCAGGCTGTCGTGAAAGCGGGCCGTCCCGTGAACGATCTTGCCGATGGCGAGCCTTCCGAGATAATCCGAGTAGCTCAGATCGGAGACCATCATCTGGAAGGGTGCGGCCGGGTCGTAGGACGGGGGCGGGATTTCGCTCAGAATGGTGTCGAGCAGCAGGGCGAGTTCCTGCGGTTCCTCATCGGGGTTTTTCCATACGAGGCCGTCTCTGCCCACGGCATAGAGCAGCGGAAAATCGAGCTGTTCCTCGCTTGCGTCCAGATCGATGAATAGATCGTAGATTTCATCGAGGACTTCGGCCGGACGGGCGTCCTTACGGTCGATCTTGTTGATGACGACGATGACCTTCAGGCCCCGGTCGAGGGTTTTCTTGAGAACGAAACGGGTCTGGGGCAGGGGGCCTTCGGAGGCATCCACCAACAGCAGCGCACCGTCGGTCATGGACAGGGCCCGCTCGACTTCCCCGCCGAAATCGGCGTGTCCCGGGGTGTCCACGATGTTGATCTTGACATCTTTCCAAATGACCGAACAGTTCTTGGCTGCGATGGTGATGCCGCGCTCGCGCTCCAAATCCATCCGGTCGAGGATGCGTTCGGCTACGTCCTGGTTGTCCCGGAAGAGGCCGCAACGGCGGAACATGGCGTCCACGAGGGTGGTTTTTCCGTGATCGACATGGGCGATGATGGCCACGTTCCGGATACGTTCATTGACTGCAACTGATTTCATGATGAGGTCGATTCGAATGAGAGATGATCGTTGTTTCGGGCCGATGGAGGGACTTAGAACGTTGGCTTGCGCAGAACCGCGTAGGGGCGACCCGGCGGCTTCAAACAAGTATCCGATGCAACATCAAAAGGCGGTTCTCCCCCCATGCTCAGGCCCGGAAATACCCCTAAATCGGGGGTAGAGCGACTTTTTGCGAGACCATCTTTGCTGAAGGTCTCGCAAAAAGTCGTTACGTCCCGATTTCCTTTCAATGCCGGGCTTCCAGCAGGAGGGCGGGTGGTGTTTTGCGAAGCAGCGGA
>CAZJXF010000044.1:0-24375 GCA_964549995.1 uncultured Desulfatirhabdium sp.
AAGCCCTGTTCGAGAAAAATCCATCGCTTCAGGGGAAGACCATCAGTCTGCCGGTCGTCACCTGCGGCATCACCCATGCCATCAGCGTGTTCGCCGATGTCTGGATCGATCCGGAGGATGTCGTCATCTTCCCGGACATGATGTGGGGCAATTACAACCTGATCCTGAACGTCCGAAAAGGAGCCACGATCGTTCAGTATCCCATGTTCGACGACCGGTGGGGCTTCAACGTCGATGCCCTTGCCCACTGTATCGAACGAGAGGCGAAAGACCGCGCCAAAGTCGTCGTGTTTCTGAATTTCCCCAACAACCCGACCGGCTACACCATCAACACGGAGGAGGCCGATCGGATCGTTGCCGTTCTGCACCGCGTGGCATCCGGCGGGAAAAACCTCATCGCCGTGATGGACGACGCCTATTTCGGATTGTTCTACGAGCCGGAAACCATCAAGGAATCGCTGTTTGCAAGGCTTGCGGGGCTTCATCCGCGGCTTCTTGCCGTCAAGCTCGACGGTGCCACCAAAGAACATTTTGTCTGGGGGCTTCGGGTGGGGTTCATTACTTACGGAATCGACGGGCTGGATGCAGAAGCCTATCTCGCCCTCGAGAAGAAGACGGCGGGTGCCGTCCGTGGGTCGATTTCGAACGCATCGCATCTGAGTCAGTCCGTGGTTCTGTCGGCGTTCGGCAATCCCAACAGCAAGGAGGATCTCGCCCGAAAATTCGAGATCCTGAAACGACGGGCCAACCGGGTTAAAGCCGTGTTGAGCGATCCGAAATACCGGGATGCCTGGGATGTTTATCCTTTCAATTCGGGATACTTCATGTGCCTGAAGCTCAAGACGGTCGATGCCGAAACCCTGCGGGTGCACTTGTTGAACCGGTATGGGGTGGGGCTGATCTCGATCGGGAAGACCGATCTGCGGGTGGCCTTCTCCTGTCTCGAGGAGGAAGACATCCAGACCCTGTTCGATCTCGTGCTGCAGGGGGTTCATGACCTGACGACGGGTGGATGAGCATGATTGCTGCGGCGGATGTGACGGTGTTGCGGCTGAAGGGAAGGCCCGAACGATTTTCGGATGTGCTCTCGGATCCGGATATCGACATCCGCCGCAAACGGCAACCCATCCCTCACAAGCTGCCCATCCGGTGCGTCGCATGCCGGGAGACGGTGACCGAGGAGCGATATCGCATCTCCGTCCGGGACAGCCATGTGCATGTCTTCACCAACCCCTACGGCATCGTCTTCGAGATCGGATGCTTCGAGCTGGCGCCGGGATGCCGGCTTGTCGGTCCCCCTTCCGACGAGTTCACCTGGTTCCCCGGCTTCAGCTGGCAGATCGCTGTCTGCAGCGGATGTGAGAACCATCTGGGCTGGCGGTTCACTTCGGACGTCCGCATTTTCTGGGCGCTGGTTCTGGATCGGCTGGTCTGAGCCGTTCCGCTGAGGTCCTCCCTTTCCTATCGACGGCTCAGCGGATCAGCGGATCATTGTCCTCATGAGGGCTTTCTCATGAAAATGTCCATTCAAAACAAGCTCATCCTCACCGTGCTCGTCTGTCAGGCCGTCATCATCGGCTCCCTCATCCTCTACACCACTATCACCAGCCGGGAAAAGGCCATTCAGGCCGCCTATCAGATCGTCATGACGGCCGCCAGGGATCAGGCAGGCATCGTCCAGCGGGAACTCGACAGAACCGTTCAATCGACCCGGACGATGGCAAGCACTTTTTCCGCTGTGAAAAACCCCGAATCCGTGCTGAACCTAAACCGGGAATCGGCCAAGGTGATGTTGAAACACCTGCTCACCGTCAACCCGGCCTTTCTTTCGGTCTATACCATCTGGGAGCCCGATGCCTTCGATTTGATGGATGAAGCCTTCAGCGGTCTTGCCGGAAGCGATGCCTCCGGTCGGTTCATTCCCTGTTGGGTGCGAAAGGGGGATCGGATCGTTCTCGAGGCATCGAAGGATTACGAAAACCACGAGAAGGGTGATTATTACATCCTTCCCAGGCAGAGCGGAAAAGATCGGATCGTCGGGCCTTACCTCTACGAGCTGGACCAGACCAAACGATGGATCGTATCGGTTGTATCGCCTATTCTGTATGACAATCGGTTTTATGGCATCGTCGGAGCCGACATCCCGATCGAACGGATGGCCGATCTCATCGAAAATCGGCCCCTTTTTCACGGACCAACGCAGATCACCCTGATGGCATCTTCCGGAATCCTTCTGGCCTCCACCGAACATGCGGCATTCATCGGAAAACCCCTTGCAGCCTTCCAACCCGAAGTCTTCGAGCGCATTCAGCCCCATATCCGCAGCCCGCAGGCTGCCGTCGAGATCGGAGACACCCTCGTCGCCGTCGCATCCATTGAAACCGGTGCAACCAACGAACCGTGGATTGTTCTGCTTTCCGTTCCCCGCTCGATTATTCTGGCAGAAGCCTCCTCCGAGGCCGGCAAGCATCTGGCCGTCGGCATTCTGATGGCTATGGGGACGGTTCTCGTCATCTCGATCTTCATCCGACAGCATCTCAAACCCCTCGGAGAAATCCGTAAGGCGGCCCGTCAGGTGGCACTGGGCAGCCTCGAGCTGCCGGAAATCGATGTCCGCAACGACGAAATCGGTCAAATGTACCAGAGCTTTCTCGACATGGTCGGCTCCATCCGGACGATCAGCAAATCCGTCGAGGCGATCGCTGTCGGCGACTTCAGTCAGAAGGTGGAACTGCGAAGCGATTTCGACACGCTGGGGAAGTCGGTCAATGTGATGATCGACAACGTCACCAAGATCGTCGTGCAGTTGCACAAAATCGCCGAAGGAAGCTACTCCGACAAGATTCAGCCTTTCTCGGAAAGGGACCAGCTCGGCACAGCCCTCTACCGTCTGACCGACTCCCTCAAGAAAATGCGGGAGCTCAATGAAAAGCAGAATGCGATCAAGTCCGCTCAGATGGAACTCAACAACACCATGCGGGGTGAGCAGGACACGGCGGAGCTGGCCTCCCGGGTGATTTCCTATCTGTGTCGGTATCTCGAGGCTCCGATGGGTGCCTTCTTTCTGTACGAGCCCGAAGAAGGGATGCTGCGGCTGTGCGGGACGTACGCCTATCGGAAGCGTCGAAAGCTCATCAACGGGTTTCGGATCGGGGAGGGGCTGGTTGGGCAGGCGGCCCTCGAGAAGTCGATCCTTCAGCTTACCGATCTTCCGGCATCCTATGTGCCGGTGCAGTCCGGTCTGGGGCAGGCGGTGCCGAAGGCCGTCGTGGTGGTTCCACTGCTTGTCGAGGATGAGCTGAAGGGGGTGATCGAAATCGGTGCGATGACGGAGTTCAGCGAAGAGGCCCTCGCCTTTCTGGAGCTTGCGGCCCCGCAGATCGCCATCGCCGTGCATTCGGCCCAGTCCCGAACCCGGATGAAGGCCCTTCTCGAACAGACCCGGCTTCAGGCCGAACAGCTGCAGCGGCAGCAGGATGCGCTGCAGCAGACGAACCGGGAACTCGAGGAGCAGACCCGCGCCCTTCGCGCTTCGGAAGCCAGGCTGCAGGCTCAACAGGAGGAACTGCGTCAGGCCAACGAAGAGCTCCAGGAACAGACCCAGCTTCTGGAGGAGCAGAAGGAAGACATCCAAAAGAAGAATCTGGAACTCGAGATGGCGGGCAAACTCATCGCCGAAAAGGCTGAAGCTCTCGAGAAGATCAGCCGGTACAAGAGCGAGTTTCTGGCGAACATGTCCCACGAGCTGCGTACCCCTCTGAACAGCATTTTGCTCTTGTCGAAGATGATGGCCGACAACCGGGACGGAAACCTCACCGAAAAGCAGGTGGAGTTCGCCCGGACGATACACGCTTCCGGAAGCGACCTGCTCAAGCTCATCAACGAAGTGCTCGATCTGTCGAAGGTGGAAGCCGGAAAAATGGAGCTTCACATCGAATCGGTTGCGATCGGAGAAATCGCAGCGACGATTCGACGCAACTTTCAGCATATCGCCAAGAACAAAGGACTTTCCTTCGATGTCATCGAGGAAAAGGACCTTCCGACAGAGATTACGACGGACCGACAGCGCATCGAGCAGATTCTGAAGAATTTCCTCTCCAATGCCTTCAAATTCACCGCAACCGGGGGAATCACGGTGCGGATGCATCGGCCCCGCGGCATGAAGCTTTCGCAGAGCAGGCTCGATCCGGAGAAGGCCGTCGCTTTCTCGGTGACCGATACCGGAATCGGCATTCCGAAAGACAAGCAGGATATCGTGTTCGAAGCCTTCCGGCAGGCCGACGGATCGACCAGCCGAAAATACGGCGGAACGGGTCTTGGCCTTTCCATTTCGCTCGAGCTGGCGAAGTATTTGGGCGGCGAGATTCAACTGGTCAGCGAAGAAAACCGGGGAAGTACCTTTACCCTGATCCTTCCCGAAGTCTGCGCCAAGCCCGATGAGAGCGGCAAACCGAAGTCTCCGAAGACAGCGGGGGCTGTTGTCCGTCCATCGGAAGTCGGGGCAAAGGTAGGGGGGCAGCAGCCGAAAACAGCGGAACGGTCCCTGTCGCCGAAAGAGGTTGCTGGGACCGGCGAAACGGCGGGGGATGCTTCGTCGGATGCACCGGTATCGCCGAAGGAACCGATGAGCGCTTCGGAGGAAATTGCCGACGACCGCAAGGAACTTCAACCCACGGATCGCAAGATTCTCATCATCGAGGACGATCCCCATTTCGCCCGGATTCTCTGTGACCTATCGCACGATCGGGGATTCAAGGTGCTGGTGGCCGACAACGGCGAGACAGGGCTGCACTTTGCCGATTACTACAAACCCGATGCCGTCATTCTCGATGTGAACCTTCCGGGAATGGACGGCTGGACGGTGCTCGAGCGGCTGAAGGCGAATTCGGAAACCCGTCATATTCCCGTTCATGTCATTTCGGCGAACGACCGTCCCTTGAATGCCCTCAAGATGGGGGCCATCGGGTACATGACCAAGCCGATCAGCATGGATGAACTCAACGGGGTGTACGCCCGAATCGAGCATAAGATCGATTCTCCGGTGCGATCAATTCTGCTGGTCGAAGACGATCCGACCCAGAGCGAGGCGGTTCGGGAACTGCTTGCCGACGATCGGGTAACGATCGTGGCTGTTCAAAGCGGCGGGGAGGCGATGAAGGCGCTCGGTCGAGAGCCCTTCGACTGCATGATCCTCGATATCGGACTTCCGGACATGTCCGGCGTCGAGCTTTTGTCCCAGGTCCGAAACGATCCGAAGCTTCGGGATCTGCCTGTCATCGTGTATACGGGTCGGGAGCTGACCCCGCAGGAATCGGCCATTGTTCAGGACTATGCGGAGATGATCGTCGTGAAAGACGCTCGATCTCCCGACCGGCTGCTCGAGGAAGCCACCCTTTTTCTGCATCTGGTCGAGTCGGAATTGCCTGCCGAAAAGAAGCGGATGCTCCAGCGCATCCATGACCGGGAAGCGGTCTTTCAAGGGAAGAAGATTCTTTTGGTGGACGATGACATGCGAAACGTCTATGCCATCACGAACATTCTCGAAGAAAAAGGGATGCGGGTCGTCATCGGGAAGAACGGCAAGGAGGGGATCGAGAAACTCAATGCCGATCCGGAGATCGATCTCGTGTTGATGGATATCATGATGCCGGTGATGGACGGATATGAAGCCATGCGGCAGATTCGAGCGATGGATGCCTACCGAAAGCTGCCCATCATCGCCCTGACCGCAAAGGCCATGAAAGGCGACAAGGCCCTGTGCATCGAGGCGGGAGCCAACGACTATCTGGCGAAACCGTTTGAGACCGAAAAACTCTTGTCCATGCTGCGGGTTTGGTTGTATTAGTGCGAATGGAATGCGGAAGTTGTGATTTGCTGGAAGGTAGGATAAGGCAAAAACTTTTTTTGGAGGTACCATCATGAAAGGGCTTCTTCCAAGAACAATCGGCCTACTTTTTTGCCTCGTGTTGTTCTTGCCCGTAGTGGGATGGGCGGATCCTGTTGCCAAGATCGACTTGTCGGCCGACCCGGTGTCCATTCCTGCGGATGGCAATCATTCGGTATCCATTACCGCAACATTGACGGACAGAAATGGTTTACCACCCAGTGCAACAAACGTTACGTTTACCACAACCCGTGGTGTATTCAAGAACGGACTGAAAACCTATACGGAAACTGGTGCAGGGGCATCAGGAATAGTTATCGTGTCGTTGATGGCACTTGCAGGTGATGCGGGTATTGCAGAGGTGACCTGTGAGGCAGATGGCGTGAAACAATATATCGCTGTCATCTTTGAGGCCGCCGCGACGATGACGCTGGTGGCAAATCCAACTTCGATACCTGCAGACGGTGCCAGCTCCTCGAGAATTACGGCGACATTGACCGGAAGCAATCAATCTCCAGTGCCATCCGGAACACCGGTGACCTTTACGACCGACAAGGGCAAGTTCCAGAACGGACAGCAAACCATCACTGAAGTCACATTGTATTCAACCGGTAGTACCTCTGAGGTCAGTGTGTCCTTAATTTCCGATACGTCTCCGGGGGTTGCACATGTTGTCTGTTCGTCAAACGGCATTACCCAGCAGGTAAACGTTTCCATGGGTTACCTACCAACCGCTACGATCACCTTGAGCGCAGATCCATTGATGATTCCGGCAGATGGAAAAAGCTCGTCCTTGATCACAGCAACATTATTGGACTCAAGCGGCGCGCCGGTTCCGGTGGGTACGGAGGCGATATTTACGACGAATCATGGTACCTTCAGCAACAGGCAACAGACGATCACGTTATCCACGACCAGCAGTAACGGAATCATCAAGGTATCCTTGATTGCAGGTACTGAAAACAGTATCGCGGAGGTGGTCTGTACCTCCAATGGGGTATCCCAGAAAATCGTCATTGGGATCGGTTCCAGTATTGGAGGGATCACATTGACAGCAACCCCCCTCAAAATACCGGCGGATGGTGTAAGTTCGTCGTTGATAGCCGCACGGATTGTAGATCAAAATAATAATCTGATTCCTGCTGGTACTATGGTAAGGTTTACCACCAATTTGGGTAAATTTGCCAACGGACAAAAAACAATCGAGATTGTTACTACAGTAGGGTACATAGCAGCGCCAAGTAATGCTGTGGCATCTCTCATGGCAGACACCGTTCCTGGTAAGGCGTTGGTGACTTGTAGCAGCGGGGGTGTTACACAGGCCATAACCGTTGAGATGGGTGAGAAGCCTGCTGCAACGATTCAGCTTGCAGCGAATCCAACCAAGATTCCGGCAGATGGAAACAGTTCGGCCGTCATTACGGCAACCCTTACCGATAGCGGGGGGAATCCCGTTGCGAATGGCACCGCTGTCACATTTACTACCACTCTGGGAATATTCAGAAACAACTCGCAGTCTATTACCGAGTTGATCAGCAACAATGCCGGAACGGTCAGCGTATCGCTGATGAGTGGTACAACGAATGGAATTGCGACCATCGTATGCTCCGCCAATGGTGTTACCCAACAAATAAGCATTCAGATTGGTGAGCTACCTGTATCCTCAATCGAATTGTCTGCCAATCCGAAAATCCTGTTTGCCGATGGCCATAGCACTTCGACCATAACGGCCATTTTAAAAGACAGCTTGGGAAGATCAGTTGGGAAGGGGACTTCGGTTACGTTTTCAGCGACAACCCGATTAGGCCGTTTTGTAAATGGAGATTTCAACATTACGGTTTCAACTCAGGACGATAGCGGAAGCATCAGCGTATCCCTGATAGCTGGCGATACTTCCGGCGTTGAAAAAATCGTGTGTACGTCGAGCGGGGTATCTCAAAGCGTTGATGTCAAGATCATCCTGCTTCAATATGAATTTGAACCCAACAATGAAATGGGGGAGGCAAATTGGATCACATTTGGAGATGCTTTCTCGGCACAGCTTGCATCTCCCTACGATGTCGACTGGTATGTGTTCGATATAACCCAGGTTGGCAAAATCCAGATTAATTTTATAACGACTGCTATTCCGAAGGGGGCGGGATGCGAAGGAGGGACCTCTACGGTCGGTACCTACCGGGTGGATGTCCGAAATGCAGACAACAACGTGATCATGTCCTATCAGAATGTCGATTGCAATCTGGATAACGGCTATTGGGAAGCCGGTATCGGTAGTCCTGGAAGATACTATATCGTGGTGTACTGTCCACGATTACCCGATAACAGCCACTACCTGTCAACAACCTATTATATTTCTTTGTTCAAGGAAACCAACAATCTATGTACGCCCAATATTCGAGCCAACGGTAAGGATGGCCTTCTGACAGCAACCACATCGCAACCCGTTACGATTCAAGTTGATATGGATGCGGGAAAACAGCGCGGATTGATCGGGGATTGGTGGCTGGTATTGGATTCTCCTTGGGGGTATTATTCCTTGACCAATGCCGGGTGGGTTCCAGGTATTGTTGCCTTGGCGCAATATCCTCTGGTTGATTTTAATCCGATTACCATCCTGTATAATTATCTTTCTGCAGGAGATTATATTTTTTACTTCGCCGTTGACGTAAAACCGAACGGCGTTCTGGAAACGCCATTCTACTACGATTACGTGAAGGTCCATATCGGTTGGTGAAGGAAGGAGCTCATGATCATGGTTGCATCCCATCATCAAGGTGTCGGCAGCATACGACATGAAAACTTTATCACGAACCCTGCCGGGTGATATCCGAGTTTCGCCTTGCGCAACCCTTCGTCTCCCAAATCCTGCTCCCGGTTGATCCAAAGGATCGACTCGGGCAGGTGGGAGACGAAGAGCCAGTTGACGGCCTGATAGATGCCTTTGTAATCCGGATGGCCCTTCTCTACGTGAACGACGACGGTGGCTTCATCGATCGCTTCGGCGATGGTGTAGGCTGCCGGTTTTCCTGCCACGCGAACCATTCCTCCCATCAGATTTCCCAGCGCCTTCCAGTTCCGTAGAATTTCGGTGATCACCTCGTTTTCACCGGATAAGGACTCGCTTTCCTCGCAAGATTTCCACGTGCACCAGTCCTCCTGAAGTGACAGGGCTTCTTCGACCAGGGCCTCGCTCATGGGCTCATAGGTGAAATCGTAGGACTTCAGAAACTGCGACAACAGATTCTTTTTCTTGTGGTATTTGTTTCCCTTCAGCTCCCGCAGATCCTGCGCCGCATACACATAGTCCCAGTGCTCCCGCGATTCCGTCACATGGATGTGCTCGCCGAAACGTCGACGCCAGATGTCTGCAAGTTTCTCCGGCACCCGGATCACGTCGTGTTCGGCCGCATGAGGATGCATCAGCTCCCGCCGTTTCCAGTCGATCGCATCCCAATCGCCGATAGGGGCCCAGAGCATGGGCTGGGGAATCTGCTGCCGAATCCAGACGAGTTCTTCGTCCCAAGCGAGAGAAAGCCCATAGACGGCTCGCCAGCCCCAGAGGTTGACGAAGCTGTAGTCGCTGGCCTTCTGGGGACAGCGGTTGAAAAACGCCTCATAGCGGGTGCGGTCGCTGAGGCGGATGGGGCCAAAGGGCGGAAGGGTCATGGGGCGTTTCCTCAGATCTTGTAGATGGTTCGCTTGTCGGTCAGGATGATGTCTACGTACCGGTCATGGCTTTCCATCGGCACATGGGAGATGATCTTGTCTTCGAAGGCCACCGCAACCTTCCGCGTGGTGATGGGCAGTCGTGCGATCAGCCGATCGTAACGGCCTTCCCCATACCCCAGCCTTCCCCCTTTTTCGTCAAAGGCAAGCCCGGGCAAGATGGCGATATCGACATGCTCGAGGGCGATTTCCTTGCACTTGGCCGGATTGGGTTCGATCATGCCCGAAAGCCCCTTGATCAGTTCCCGCCGGGGATCGTTCACCCGGAACAGCCGGGCCTTGTGTTTGGGAGGATCGAAGACGGGCAACAAAACCGTCTTGCTGTTTTGAATGCAATGCAGCATGACCGGAACCATGTCCAGGTCATATTTTCGGTCGATGAACAGCAGAACGACCTGAGCCTCGAAAAAATTGGCGAATTCATAGAGCTTACTCGTGATCGAACGTGTTCTGGCTTGAACTTCCGCCTCGGGCATGGCTTCCAGGAGTTGAATCTTGTCCTGCCGAATCTTCGACTTTTGTTGTTTGATGTCGTCCATGCTCTCCTCTCTTTCGGATATGCGTCGCTGCTTCATGAACGGTGAAAAGGAATGATACGGTTTTGTGATTGACTTCGCCGGATGCGCTTGCTACATCAACCACTATATGAAACCAACGTCGTAGGGCCGATTCAGGGAAAACAGAAGGTATTCTCGTTTTTTCGGCCCCCGGCTTTCGATCCTGCTTCAGGAATGACGGTTCAACAGAACCTCCTGACAGGATGCAGGTCCATCGCTGTTACGCAATCTCCAAATATAGGAACGCCCATGCTGGAAATCAAGTTCGTCAGACAAAATATGTCCAAAGTCGAAGCATCGCTTGCCGCCCGGAACAAGCCGATCGATTTGTCGGGTCTCGTCGATCTCGACACCCAACGCAAGGCGGCCCTCGCCAAGCTGGAAGCGCTTCGACGTCAGCGCAACACCATTTCGGAACAGGTCGCCCGAATGAAAAAGACCGGGGAAGACACCGAAGCCCTCACCCAGCAGGTGAAGGCGGCCGCTTCCCGAATGAAGACCCTCGAAACGGAGCTTGCCGAGCTCGAAACAGCCGTCGAATCCATTCTGATGGGCATTCCGAACATTCCCCACGAATCGGTTCCCGTCGGAAAAGACAGTGACGACAATCCGGTCGTGAAGACCGTCGGTTCCCCCACCGCCTTCGATTTCGAACCTCTGCCCCACTGGACTCTCGGCGAGAAGCTCGGCATCTTCGATTTCGAGCGTGCCGCACGCATCACGGGCGCGCGCTTTCCGCTCTATTTCGGGATGGGGGCCAGACTCGAGCGGGCGCTGATCAACTTCATGCTCGATGTCCATACGACCCATCATGGGTATACCGAAGTGCTTCCGCCCTTCATCGTGAACCGCAGCAGCATGACCCACACGGGACAGCTCCCCAAATTCGCCGAAGACCTCTTCAAGCTCGAAAACTGGGACTACTTCCTCGTGCCAACGGCCGAAGTGCCGGTCACCAACATTCATCAAGAGGAAGTGCTCGAAGCGGACGCCCTGCCCATCCGCTATACGGCCTACACGCCTTGCTTTCGATCGGAAGCGGGTTCCTACGGCAAGGACACCCGGGGGCTCATCCGACAGCACCAGTTCAACAAGGTCGAGCTCGTCAAATTCAGCCTACCCGAAACCTCCTACGACGAACTCGAGAAGCTGCTGGCGGATGCCGAAGACATCCTTGTCCGCCTGGGACTGCCCTATCGGGTGGTCACCCTGTGTACCGGAGACCTTGGTTTTTCGGCGGCCAAGACCTACGATATCGAAGTGTGGATGCCTTCCCAGGGGGTGTATCGGGAAATTTCCTCTTGCAGCAATTTCGAGGATTTTCAGGCTCGCCGGGGAAACATCCGCTTCCGCAGAAAAGGCAAGAAGGGGACGGAATTGGTGCACACCCTCAACGGGTCGGGGCTTGCCGTCGGTCGAACGGTTGCGGCCATTCTCGAAAACTGCCAGACTGCGAAAGGGACCGTCATCATCCCCGAAGCGCTTCGGCCTTACATGGCCGGCATGGAGGAGATCAAGCCATGAAGCCCGAACATTTTCCCGAATCCATTCGAGAACATATCCTGCCCAAACCCCGAAAGGGTCTTGTCTATCGGTGCTTGGGATGCGGTCAGGAATTCGGCATCGAAACCCTGCTCTACACCTGTCCGTCCTGTAAACAGGTACTGCTGCTCGAAGACCTCCAGAACGATCTGCTGAGGCAGATTTCCGGAAAGCGCTGGCGAGAAATCTTCGACTACCGCAAGATGCTCACGCTTCCGGCCCTTCGCGGCATTTACCGCTACCACGAATTCATCGGTCCGGTGATGCCGCTCGATGCCATCGTGTATCTGGGCGAGGGGCACACGCCCATGATCCGCATGAACCGAACCCTCGAGGACACCGTCGGGATGAAGGTCTATTTCAAGAACGACGGTCAGAATCCAAGCGCTTCCTTCAAGGATCGGGGGATGGCAAGCGCTTTGAGCTACATCCACTATCTGATCCAGAAGGGGGTGGTATCGGACGTGCTTGCCGTCTGTGCCTCGACGGGGGATACATCGGCATCCGCAGCGCTCTATGCCGCCTACTTGCAGCCGCATGTCAAGTCCGCCGTCCTTCTGCCTCACAAGAAGGTCACCCCCCAGCAGCTCTCCCAGCCCCTTGGAAGCGGCGCCCGTGTCTTTGAAATTCCCGGGGTATTCGACGATTGCATGAAGGTGGTGGAGGCCCTGTCCGAGCGTTACAACGTGGCCCTGCTCAATTCGAAAAACGCCTGGCGCATTCTGGGGCAGGAAAGTTACTCCTATGAAATCGCTCAGGATTTTGAATACGATCTTTCCGGAAAAGTCGTGGTCGTTCCCATTGGAAACGCTGGCAACATCACGGCTGTCATGAGCGGATTTCTAAAATTCTACGATGCGGGGGTCATCGACAGCCTGCCGAAAATCATCGGGGTGCAGTCCGAACATGCCAATCCAGTGTATCGGTACTATCTGGAGCCGGATGCGGCCCGAAGGCGGTTTGTGCCGGTCACGGTCCGCCCGAGCGTCGCCCAGGCCGCCATGATCGGCAATCCCGTATCGATGCCGCGGGTCATTCATCTGGTGAACCGATACAACCTGACCTCAGGTCGGCAAAATGTCTTTTTTGTGGACGTCCCTGAGCAGGCGATCATGGATTGTCAGATTCAGGCCAACCGCCAGGGGCACATCGCCTGCACCCACGGCGGCGAATGCCTTGCAGGGCTTCTAACTGCCAAGGCCAAACGGTATGTGAGCGAAAACGAAACGGCGGTGCTCGATTCGACGGCCCATGCCCTCAAGTTCGCCGGATTTCAGGACATGTATTTTTCCGACGAGTTTCCGGCCGAGTTTGAAATCGAGCCCGATCCGGCGCTGAAGAACGTTCCGGAGCTCGTACGGCCCAACACGGTTTCGGTGTTTCCGGCCCCGGGTGCACCGCTCACCGGTGAAGCCTTCGATGCTTTCGTGAAAGGGGTCTCCGAGGCGATCGCCTCCCGACTGGGTCTCAAGCCCGCATGAAGGAAGGAAGCGCCATGCCGGAGAGCCGTCGGTGTCCTCTTCTTTCCGTCGGTTGTCTGGCGGTGGTTGTCGCCCTTGTTCCGGCGATGGTCTGGGCCGCTGCCGCCCTCGATGCGGCCAAACGCTATCATGTGATGCCCTTCGAGGGCCGCGATCTTGTCTGTGAACACTACACCTTTTCTGCGAAAGAAGATCCGCTGGCGGTCTACCAGCAGAAAGGCGAAATTTCTCAAGCCGATTTCGTCCGATTTCTGAGGATTCTGCGGGAGATCAATCCCAACTTGGCCAACCCTCTCCAGCCGCAACCCGGTGAGTCGGTGCTTCTTCCGCTTCGATTCGAAACCCTCGAACGATCGACCGGGGAAGCCCGATCTCTGGATGTGCCGATGCTCGCCATTCCGAATGCGAGTGCCGAAGCGCAAGACGTCAGTGTGCAACCGGCTGCCACTTCTCATCCTTCTCGGTTGGAGCATGTCGTACAACCAGGCGAAAATCTCTTTCGGATTGTGCTTCGGTATTTCGGTACATCCGACTGGCAGAAGCGGGTCGAACAGATCCTCCAGATCAACCCGAAGATCGGCGGAGTCAACCGCCTCAGGGCCGGTGAGCGGATCGTGCTCGTATCGAGCGCACCCGACCAACCGAGGCAAATTGAGGAAGGGACGACATCCGAATCGTCGAACGGTTTTCTGGACCTGCTGAAAGCGGCTGCCTTGCGGTTGAAAGCAAAGCTGTTTGCATCGGGAGATCTCTATTTCCCGAAGGAGGATGGCGGGGATTACCGGCTCGATCTGAGGCGGTATCCGATGCTGGAGATCCCTCGGAAACCCAAAATGTTCATCGATACCGAGGGACGTCTGAAGGACGAAGGCTTTCGTTGGATCCAGGGGTATTGGAAAGACGCTGCCGTCCTTGTCGTTCCGTCCGGAGTTCGGAATGTGAATATGCTCGTGGAGGCGGTGAACAGCACTGTGAGGGGCCCAGGTGCTGTAGGCGATGATTCGGCGGCACAGCACTTAGGTGGTTTTCGAAAGCCGAAACTGGACGAATGGGTTGCGGGAAGGGTTTTTGGAGTCGATAGCCGGGATCCGAAACGAGCGATCGAACAGCTTTTAACGGCTTTGGGGCTTCGGCTGCAGCGCAGTGTTCAATTGAGCTTCCCTTATGCCGGAGCTCAGATTGAGACCGTCTGCGATCTGGTGGAATTGCCTTCTCGAAAGCCGTTGATCGTCGATTTCGGGGAATTCGGCGGGGATGCGGCGGCTGCGCTGAAGATGTGCGGCTTCGAGATAACGTCGTTTTCGGCGAAGGAAAATGTGCCCTCCATGATGCGGCGGATGCTGAAAGAGCTCTGTGCGATGGAGCCGGAGAGGTATCGGGTCGGCCCCTTTATCGATGAAGGGGGCGCCGGAGCGGTCGACCGGATCGATCTGCTTCCGCAGCATCGAGCGATCCTGCTTTTGATGGAACCCGTGCCTTCGGATCGCATCGAGAACTGGCTTCGCGATGGCTTTGATGTGGTTTGGTTGGATGATGGAAAGTGAGGGGGGAGTAGAGAAGGGGAGAGGAAATAGCAAAAAGGAAAGAAGGAAGGGAAAAGGGGCGGATGGGATCGGTTCGGTTCTGTACGTTCTGACTCCTGACTTCTGACTCCTGACTTCTGACTTCTGACTCCTGATATGCGACTTTCGCAGGAACCGGACAGTAACATCATGAACCGACGACCAGAGTTACCAGACGATCGAGTTTCTAAGAGGCGTCTTGCGGGATGGCTTGCCTGCCTGTTGCTGGTGTTCGCTGGTTGTGCGGCCAATCTCGAGGAAACCCGAAAACAATCCGAAGCCTATCGAAACATCGGAGAGGCCTATCTTGCCCAGGGAAATGCCACGGCAGCCCTTGGGGAGCTGCTTCACGCCGAAAATCTGTATCCGGACGACCCCTATCTTCAGAACGATTTGGGGCTGGCCTATCTCGGGAAAAACCGTCCCGAGCTGGCTGTTCCGCATTTTCAGAAAGCCATTTCTCTCAAGCCGGATTATGCGCCTGCCATCAACAACCTCGGGACCGCCTACATGGCCATGAAGGACTACGATCGGGCGATCGATGTGTTCCGCCGAATTACAAGCGATTTGCTCTATGCGACCCCCCACTATCCGTTGGCCAATATCGGCATGGCTTATTATCACAAGCGGCAATACGTCGACGCCATATCTTATTTTGAACAAGCCCTGAAGATCGACCCCGGTTTTTCCGTTGCCGTCAAAGGTCTGGCTCGCACTTATGCGGCTATGGGTCAGCCCCAACGTGCTGTGGTGCTTCTCGAAGACAAGGTCAAATTACGACCTCAGGCTGCAGACCTGTGGTTTGAGCTTGGGGATCGGTATGCCGAACAGGGCCGGATGGATCAGGCGGCCAATGCCTACCAGACCGTCATCCGACTGGTTCCGGGAACCGACATGGCCAAGGCTGCCGAAGAGAAGCGCAGCCGCCTGCCGAAATCCTGATGGAGTTATTTCCGGCAAACATGAATCACAACCGATGGATGGCCCATGCGCTTGAATTGGCTTCGGATGCACTGAAGGCCGGAGAATTTCCGGTCGGATGCATCATCGTTTTGGATGACGAGATCGTTGCAAGCGGAAGGCGGGTTCATTCCAAGGGGCCTTCCCCAAGCGAACTTGATCATGCCGAGATCCTCGCCCTTCGGAATCTCGAAGCTGCGGCATCCTTTCCGGCAGAAATCCGATCCCGCCTCCGGCTCTATTCCACTCTCGAACCCTGCCTCATGTGTATGGGTGCAATCCTCATCAGCGGTATTCGGAACATCGTCTATGCCTATGAAGACATCATGGGCGGCGCCGGTATGCTTCCGCTGCAAGCTCTCTCCCCCCTCTATTCCCAAGCACATGTGATGATCGTTTCCGGTGTGATGCGATCCGAGAGCCTTGCGCTGTTTCAGGCGTTTTTCCAAAATCCAGACGTCGGCTACTGGAGGGACAGCCTCCTGGCTCGATACACGCTGGATGCCGAATAGCCGCTTTTCCCAGCGTCTCTGATGCCTTCTATCGGATACAACATCCGCCCCTTCGCCGCCTATCCTCGTTCCGGATCGTTTTTTTGATGGACTCGCAAAAAGTCCAAAAGACTCATCAGAGTCGCATGGGGGGAGACACGCCTTTTTCGTTGCATCGGATAAACTCAGCCGCCCGAGCTCGTAAGGGCCGGGCATGTAGCCAGACGTTCCAGGAAAGAGTATCCCATTGAAATAGCAAACTCTACAAACAAAAGCCGAAGCGTTTTGCATGCCCGGCCCAACGATCTCCGGCGGCTTCAAACAAGTATCCGATGCAACCTCAAAAGGCGTATCTCCCCCCATGCTCAGGCCCGGAAATTCCCCAAAATCGGGGGGACGGCGACTTTTTGCGAGACCATCTTTTTTCTTCGTTTAAAAAATTTTTCGCTTGCTCATCATTCGCTAACAATTCTCCCCTATAGTGACCACCAAACCGAAACGGCATCCAGTCGGAAGGAGGTGGTCGACCGCATACGGAAACGTATAAGTCCTACTGAATGAACCGCCAATCGATCGTTGGAAAATAGTCATCTGAAACATTCATTCTTTTCAAGGAGAAGTTTATGAAAAAGCGTTTGTTGTTGATTCTTGTTGGTTTCTTGTTCTGCACCACTTCTGTCATGGCCGTCGATCTCGATCCCAAGCTTCCCGCATATACCAAAGTCAGCGGGATTTCGGGCAACCTCAAATCCATCGGTTCGGATACCTTGAACAACCTGATGACCCTCTGGAGCGAAGGTTTCCGAGCACAGTATCCTGCCGTCAAAATTGAGATCGAAGGCAAGGGGTCGTCCACGGCACCTCCGGCCCTGATCGTGGGAACGGCCCAATTCGGTCCGATGTCACGGGAAATGAAATCGAAGGAAATCGAGGAATTTGAAAAGAAATTCGGATACAAGCCATCTCGTATCCGGGCTGCTGTAGACTCCCTGGCTGTCTTTGTGCATAAGGACAACCCCATTGCTTCTCTGACCCTGCAGCAGGTGGATGCCATCTTCTCCAAGAACCGCAAAGGCGGCTATCCGAAAGATATCGTCACCTGGGGAGATTTGGGGCTGACCGGTGAATGGAAAGAAAAACCCATTTCCCTGTACGGTCGTAATGCTGCCTCCGGAACATACGGTTATTTCAAGGAAGTTGCCCTTTTTCACGGGGATTATAAGGATACGGTGAAAGAGCAGCCTGGATCGTCGGCTGTCGTTCAAGGGGTTGCAACCGATAAATATGCAATCGGCTATTCAGGGGTCGGCTACAAAACGGCGGATGTGCGCACGGTTCCGCTGGCATCGGCCGAAGGCAAAAAAGCCTTTGACGCCAACGCCGAAAACGCCTATTCAGGCGATTATCCGCTGGCGCGGTTCCTGTATATTTACCTGAACCGGAATCCGAACCAGGCTCTCGATCCGCTTCGGACCGAATTCATCAAATTCGTGTTCAGCAAAGAAGGTCAACAGATCGTGATCAAGGACGGATTCTATCCGGTGACCTACAATCTTGCGCAGGAAGACATGAAGGCGCTGGGGATTCATTGAAATTGAATTCGTCAACAGGTATCCTTTTCGGCCGGGCGGAATGCCCGGCCATACGATTTTCTGACGGATGGACTCGCAAAAAGATAGTGAATCTCCAGTGACCCGCATGGGGTCGGGCACACCTTTTTCGCTGCATCGGAAAAACTCAGCCGCCCGATCTCGTAGAGCCGGGCATGTAGCCAGACGCTCCAGGAAGGAGCATCTCATTGGAATCGTACGTTTTTCAAACACAAGCCGAAGCACTCTGCATGCCCGGCTCAACGATCTCCGGCGGCTTCAAACAGTTTCCGCTGCAGCATCAAAAGGCGTTCCCGACCCCATGCTCAGACCCGGCAATACCCAAAAATCAGGGGAAAAGCGACTTGTTGCGAGTCTATCATGACTGAAACAGAACCCAAAACCATGCAACGAGAGAAAACCGTACGAAAAGCGGTGCTGTGGGCGGACCGGCTGGCCGACCGGGTCATTACGATCGGCGGGATTTCGGTGATCGTCGCCGTGTTGGCAATTCTCGTCTTTCTGGTGGTGGAGGTGATGCCGCTCTTCGCCGGTGCTCGAATTCTCGGAGAAAGCCGGCGGACCCTCGCCGATCCTCCGTCTGCTGTTCTGGCTTCCGGAATGGACGAATACCATACACTCGTCTACCTCGTTCTACCGGAGGGCCGTATCCGGGTGATTCATGCCGAGACGGGAACGGACCTCGAATCGATTCCCATCGGGCGGGAAGGAGCCGAGATCCGGTGTGCTGCCGAAGCCATGGATCGGGAACATCTGGCCATCGGTTTTTCAGACGGCAAGGTCGGGATGATGGATTTGAAATTCGATGTGCAGGTGATTCCGGAAGGACAAGTGCCTGCAGACGGATTGACTGCGCTGACTGCACGGGATAGGACGGACGGAACGTCGGTCTATTCCCTGCTTCCGGATCGTCAGGTACGGGTGGTGCGTTTTTCGCCGGTCATGGAAGAGGCCGTATCGTTGGGGAATTCCGACGCAGCCATTACGGCTATCGCCTTTCAGAGCGGCGGAAAGGCCGAGCGCAGTACCTCTGTTCTCGTGACGCGCACCGAAGACGGCCGCTTGAACCTGAACCGGATCGAGCGGCGCATGAATCTGTTGACCGGTCAGATGAAGACGGTCATCGAGAACACCGATCTCCCCGGATTGCCGGACAATGTTGAATTCTTCTCCATGTGCCTTTCCGAGCAGGTCGACAATTTGCTGATCGCTGCAGCGGACGGCAGGGTGTTCCGATACAACCTGCAGCGGCCGGATCAGCCGGTGTTGGCCGAAGCCACCCGCGTCCTCCCTCAGAATGTCCGCTTGACGGCCATTCAGTATCTCGTGGGGGGCCAGGCGGTGCTGGTGGGTGGAGCGGACGGGTCCTTGCGTCTTCTTTTCTCGATCAACGAAGATACAATGGGAACCCCCGACAAGCGGGTGCTGGTCGAAGCCAGACGCTTCGAATCTCTGCCGGAGGCGGTTTTGAAGATCAGTCCGGCCTCCCGGGGTAAGACCTTCGCCATATCCACCGCAAGCGGTCATGTTCGGGTGATCCATGCGACCAGCCGAAAAACCCTTCTCGATTTTTCCTCCGATACATCCGATCCGACGACGACAACGATTCTCTCGCCTCGCATGGATGCCGTCTTCAACCTGCAGCGAGGTGGCTCGACCCATCTCGTCCATTTTTCGGCCCCTCATCCGGAGACCGATTTCGCCGCTCTCTTCCAGAGGGTCTGGTACGAAGGCTATCCGCAACCGAGCTTCACCTGGCAATCCTCTTCGGGGAGCGATTCTTTCGAATCGAAGTACAGCCTTGTTCCGCTCATTTTCGGATCGATCAAGGCCCCCCTCTATTCGTTGCTGTTCGCCGTTCCGATCGCCATCCTTGCGGCCATCTACACCTCCGAATTCGTTCATCCGAAGGTCCGAGGCATGCTCAAGCCTACCATGGAAATCATGGCCTCCATTCCCTCCGTGGTCCTGGGCTTTATTGCCGCCCTCGTTCTGGCGCCCGTCGTCGAACACTGGGTGGCTGCCGTCCTGCTGACCTTTCTCCTGCTTCCGGTGATTTTGTTTGCCACAAGCATTCTTTGGCAATGGGTTCCGCAGCATGTGGCCGAGCGGACCGGCAGCTGGGTGCGCATGATCGGAGCTGTCGGAGGGATCGGGCTGGTCGTTTTCGGGTCCATGAAAGGGGCCGCCTGGTTCGAGGCGGTATTCTTCGGCGGAAACTTCAAGATGTGGCTGACGCAGTCGTCAGGAAAGGCCGTTCCTTTTCTCTTTTTGCTCTTCTTTCCGTTGACTGTCGTGCTCATCGGTCTTCTATACAATCGCTTCCTGAATCCCTGGATGATCCGCTTCTATGCCTGTAACACCCTTCAGAGGGCGAGGTGTTATGATCTGATTCGGTGGACGGCTCTGGCAGTCGTTGCGGTTGTCCTGGATCTGGCGATGGCCTGGACGGCCGCTGCCCTTGGGTTCGATGCCCGCGGGACGATCGTCGGCACATACGTTCAACGAAACACCCTGATCGTCGGCTTTGCGATGGGATTTGCTGTCATTCCCCTCATTTTCTCCATTGCTGAAGATGCGTTGAATGCGGTTCCCAATCACCTGCGTGCCGCAAGTCTTGCCTGCGGAGCCACCCGGTGGCAGACGGTTCTCTATGTGGTGCTGCCTGCAGCCATGAGCGGGGTGTTTTCCGCCGTGATGATCGGATTGGGCCGCGCCGTAGGAGAGACCATGATCGTGGTGATGGCGGCCGGGAATACGCCCTTGATCGATTGGAACATTTTCAACGGGTTGCGATCTCTGTCGGCTACCATTGCCGTCGAGTTACCCGAAGCCGTCAAAGGCGGAACGCTCTACCGCGTGCTGTTTCTCTCCGCACTGGTTCTCTTCGCCATGACTTTCGTCATCAACACCGTCGCCGAGATCGTCCGTCTGCGGTTTCGCAAGCGAGCCGCCCAATTGTGATAGCCTCGAAAAAATCGATCATATGGACGACTTCGAAAAAAGGCCGCAGGCAAGGAGTGCAAATCCCGAGGAGTGAGGCGTACTTAGACGTACGCCGCAACGACGAGGGATGCAGCACGACACAGCATCCGGCCTTTTTGCGAAGCCGTCAATTGTAGGAACACCGACGATGACGCCTACTCCGACATCCACTCCCAAACGTACGGTCTTCGAGACCGGATGCAACCTGACGGCTCAGGGGGAACCCTTTGTGTGGACGATGGCAGGGGGACTTGTCATCGGCATTCTGATGATCGCAGCCTTCCTGGTCTTGATCTTCTGGAATGGGCTTGTCGCCTTCTATCCGGGCCCGATCCGGTTGCTTCACCTGAAGAACGGACGGGTGATGGCTGGTGAGCCCATTCGAGGGGAGCTGTATCGGATCGATCCGCATCTCCTCGGACAGATGTCGGAAGAGGCCCGCCGCAAGGTGATGGACCGGAACGGGTATTCCCATCGATGGCTGTACAAGACGGGCAATTTCGATCTGTACAACGACGACTATCGCTGGGTGGACGATGACGACATCGAACGGATGCAAACCCCGGAAGAGTTGGTGATGATCGAGCGGCGGGAATGGGGACCTTTTATCGGTACCATCCACATGCTGAAGATCGACGGAAAGGAAATTTCCGATCCAGCGGAAATCGCTCGACGCATCGACGGGGAAATCCGCCTTGCAACCAAGCGCTTTGAGGCCATTCACACCCTCGAGCGGGATCGGATCGGGGAGGTCAACCACCGCCTCGAGGCTGCACGGCTGGCGTTGCGAAAGGTCCTGATGAAACCCAATGTCGGGGATGCCGAACGGGAAGCCGCCCAGAAGCGTTACGATCGGGAGATGGCCGAAGGGAAAGAGCGTTACGACGTATTGGAGCGGGAAGTCGATGCCCGAAAGGCGGAGGACGGGCGGTTCCGGGTGGTGCTGGCCGATGTCGAGGGTCGACAGAAGGAAATGGCGATCTCCCAGATCGTCCGGATGATTCCGGCCAACCGGTTGACGACGTTGGGCAGGCTCGGCGTCTATGCCGGTCGGTGGTGGGAACTGGTGAGTGCCGAGCCGCGGGAGGCCAACACCGAAGGCGGCATTTTCCCGGCCATTTTCGGCACCTTCGTGATGACCTTGCTGATGGTGGTGGTGGTAGCTCCCTTCGGGGTGATGGCAGCCCTTTATCTACGGGAATATGCCAAGCAGGGCATGCTCGTGTCCGCGGTTCGGGTCTGCGTGAACAACCTGGCCGGGGTTCCTTCCATCGTATACGGGGTCTTCGGGCTGGGCTTCTTCGCCTATACGGTCGGGGGCATCATCGATTCCCTGCTCTTTGCCGAAAAACTGCCCAATCCCACCTTTGGGACCGGGGGGGTGTTGTGGTCGGCGCTGACGCTTGCGCTTCTCACGGTTCCAGTCGTGATCGTGGCGACGGAAGAGGCGCTTTCCGCAGTTCCGGATTCGCTTCGGGAAGGGTCTCTGGCCTGCGGCGCATCCCGATGGCAGACGATCAAGTACGTGGTCCTTCCCAAGGCCCTGCCTGGAATTCTGACCGGGCTTATTCTGGCGATGGCTCGAGGGGCCGGGGAAGTGGCCCCGCTCATGCTGGTCGGTGTCGTCAAGCTGGCCCCGGAGCTTCCGATCGATGGGCACTTTCCCTTTCTGCATCTGGAGCGGAGCTTCATGCATCTGGCTTTTCATATTTTCGACGTCGGTTTTCAGTCGCGCAATTCGGAGGCCGGAAAACCGATGGTCTTTGTCACTACCCTCATTCTCGTCGGCATGATCGCCGTGCTGAACGCCACGGCGATTTTTGTGCGTAACCGACTGAAGCGCAAATACATGACAGGACATTTCTGATATGGCTGAACCCGTTTCGTTTCAACCGGGAAGCGAAAAAACCTTCTATCATCCCCAGAAAGGGGCCGAGCCGCCGATTCTCGAGATCGATCGGTTCAACCTGTGGTACGGCGAAAAACAGGCCCTGTTCGACAACACGATCACTGTCGAAAAAGGTCTCGTGACAGCTCTGGTCGGACCTTCGGGATGCGGCAAATCCACCCTGCTGCGATCTTTAAACCGCATGAACGATCTCATCGAGGGGCTGCGTATTTCCGGAGAGATCCGCCTTGACGGGCAGAACATTTTCGATCCACAGGTGGATGTGATCGCTCTGCGCAAGCGGATGGGCATGGTGTTCCAAAAGCCCAACCCCTTTCCCATGTCCATTTTCGACAACGTCGCCTATCCCCTCAAGGTGGATGGGGTGCGGGATCGAAACCTGCTGCGCGAGACGGTGGAGCGCTCCTTGATGGCTGCAGCCCTGTGGGAGGAAGTCAAGGATCGGCTCCGTGACAATGCCCTCGGCATGTCCGGGGGGCAGCAGCAGCGGTTATGCATTGCTCGGGCCATTGCGGCGGACCCCGAGGTCCTGCTGATGGACGAGCCTTGCTCAGCCCTCGATCCCTTGGCTACTTCCAAAATCGAAGACCTGATCAACGAGCTCAGAGGACGATACACCATCATCATCGTAACGCACAACATGCAGCAGGCGGCCCGGGTGTCGGACAACACGGTGTTCATGTATCTGGGCCGCATCATCGAATACGGCAAGACCGATACGATTTTCACCAAGCCGAGGAGCCAGCGCACACAGGACTATGTCACCGGCCGGTTCGGATAGAAGGGAAACAGGAACCAACGATCATGACGCGACATTTTTTGAAGGAACTCGAAAAAATCAAGAAGATGATCCTCACCCTCGGAGCTCAGGTGGAGGAACAGGTCGAGCTGGCGGTTCAGGCCATCACCCAGACCGATGCCCGGTTGGCGGAGCGGATCATCCGAAAGGATCACGAAATCGACGACATGGAAGTCGAGGTGGAAGAGGAATGCCTGAAGGTGCTGGCCCTGCATCAGCCGGTGGCTGTAGATCTGCGGTTTCTGGTTGCCGTGATCAAAATCAACAACGATCTGGAGCGGATCGGAGACGAGGCTGTCAACATCGCCCAGCGGGTGGAGGCCATCAGTCGGAAAAAGGGGATCGCCTTCACCTTCGATTATTCCACGATGGCCATGAAGGCCGAATTCATGTTGAAGCAAAGCCTCGATGCCCTCGTCAATATGGACATCGATCGGGCCTACAGGGTGTTGATTCTGGATGACGAGGTCGATGCCATCAAGCGGGAAGCCTATGACAAGATCAAGGAGGCCATGCGCATCCATCCGGATCACGTCGGATACCTCATCAACCTGCTGCTCGTCTCCCGGCACATCGAGCGGATCGCCGATCATTCCACCAATATCGCTGAGGAAGTCGTCTATCTTATCGACGGCGAAATCGTCCGGCATGAGATCGGGAAGAGCGAAAGATCGTCGGAGCGTGAAGGCGTGAACATGTGATGGGCTCGCAAAAAGTCGATCTACCCCCGATTTTCGGGTAGTTCCGGGCTTGAGCATGGGGGCGGGCATGCCTTTTGATGCTGCAGCGGAAACTTGTTTGAAGCCGCCGGAGATCGTTGGGCCGGGCATGCAAAACGCTTCGGCTTGTGTTTGTAAAGCTTGCTATTT
>CAZJXF010000045.1:0-24240 GCA_964549995.1 uncultured Desulfatirhabdium sp.
TCATGCTCCGTTTCTGCATCCAGCGATAGGCCTCCTCACCCGTCTTGTTGCGACGTACCATCAGGATTTCCTTCGCCCGTTCCACCAACTTCCGTGTTTCGAGCTCCTCCTGAATCACCCGCGTCTGAACCATCAATTGCGTGTTGAGAATGGCGACTGCTGCCTGATTGGCGATGGCCTGGATCAAATAGACTTCTGTTTCCGAAAACGTGTGGGACTCGGCGGTGAAACAATTGAAAACACCGATCAGCTTTTCGCCGCGCACCTGCATGGGCACACTCAGCATCGAAACGAGCCCCAGATTTTCAGCCATCTTCTTTTCCTTGAACAGCGGCTCCTGCAGCACATCGGCAATGATCATCGGCTGTTTGGTGGTAGCCACATAACCGACGATTCCTTCGTTCATCCTGAGAACCCGATCTTTCAGGTATTCGGGCTCAATCGTCTGAGAGGCTTTCAGTCTCAAAACCGGCGGGTTGGCGTCCTCATCCAGAAGCCACAACGAGCAGATGTCCACACCTGTCACTCGGGCCGTCACCAGAACGATCAGCTTGAGGATATCTTCGATGTACAGATCGGAAGTGATCGCCCGACTGATATCCATCAACCCTTTGATGTATTTGTCGTATACGGATATTTCAAGCCGCTCCATACGATTTCCCTGCTGACACCTGATTACGTCGATCGGCAAAACCCTGTAGAATGTCCTCGAAACCCATATGCGTCCGTTCGCAAGCGCTTTCTGCTACAACAGCCCGAAGCTTTTGAGAACACTGGCAAGCTTGGCATCTTCTGCAGCTACCTGCCGCAAGGCCAGGATCAAATGCACCAGCTTGCCTTCCCGCTCGATGGT
The DNA here is from genome assembly GCA_964549995.1 of uncultured Desulfatirhabdium sp. GTDB lineage: Bacteria > Desulfobacterota > Desulfobacteria > Desulfobacterales > Desulfatirhabdiaceae > Desulfatirhabdium. The sequence goes on from CAZJXF010000045.1 coordinate 854, forward strand.
CTGAATGGTTTCCTCCTTCGTTCTCCGAACATAGGTTCTCCGATCCCAATAGGCAAAACCGATGTTGACAGCCGTCAACGTCGTGAAAATACCGACCAGCATCCACAGAAAGGTCATCAGCTGCTCGAAGCGTTTGTCAATCTGCTCAAAACGCTTGTCGATCTGCTCAAAACGTTTTTCCAATTGCTCGAAGCGCTTGTCGACCTCCCGCATGAATGCGCTCAAATTCGCCTCGAGCCGAATCAGGCGGTCCCGATCCTCTTGGGTGAATGTTGGATCTGCCGCAGCGACAGGCAACGAATGGACAAACAACAGGAGTCCAACGATGTAACATGCAAGGCATACCGAACCGATTGGTCGCATGAGAATCCCCCTTTGTTTCAACCGGTTACCATCCAACCGCAGGAAGCGCGTCGGCAAATATTTCGGTGTCATTATGCCATCAAACGAAATCATTTGGCAAAAGAATTTCTTTTGCGTCATGGAAATACGAATTCATCAGGAATTCATCAGGATTGATAAAATTTCAGATCATAGTATAATGAAATGCTTTTCCGGCGGCAAGGTCGATTGACGGCTTTGACCGGAAAGATGCCCAACGGGCATATCCCCCTTGTGATTCATGGAAAACGAGCAGTATGACGGAATCGTTGCAACAGGAAATTTTGAAACGCCGGACATTCGGGATCATTTCGCATCCGGATGCCGGAAAAACCACCCTGACGGAAAAACTCCTCCTTTTCGGCGGTGCCATCCAATTGGCCGGAGCGGTCAAGGCCAGGAAGGCCAGCCGCCATGCCACCAGCGACTGGATGAGTGTGGAAAAGGAGCGCGGCATTTCGGTGACCACATCGGTCATGAAATTCGTCTACAACGACTATGAAATCAATCTGCTCGACACGCCCGGGCACCAGGATTTTTCGGAAGACACCTATCGCGTGCTTACGGCAGTCGACAGCGCACTCATGGTCATTGACAGCGCCAAAGGCGTCGAGCCACAGACGGAAAAACTCATGGGGGTCTGTCGGTTGCGCAACACCCCCATCCTCACCTTCATCAACAAGATGGACCGGGAAGGCATCGCTCCTCTGGATCTTCTCTCCGACATCGAGGAGCGGCTCCAGATCGAATGCGCCCCCATGAGCTGGCCCATCGGTGCCGGAAAACGCTTCAAGGGCGTCTACAACCTCTATCGGAAATCCCTGCTGCTTTTCACCCCTGGAAGCGAAACCCGAAATACGGACGCCGTACTGATCCAGGATTTGACGGATCCCATCGTGGACGAGCTGTTGGGGGCTCAGGCCGACGAGCTTCGGGAGGATATCGCCCTTCTGGACGGCGCGGCCAACCCATTCGATCGGGAGCATTTCCTCAAAGGCAATCAGACCCCGGTATTTTTCGGAAGCGCGATCAACAATTTCGGGGTTCAGGAATTGTTGGATGCCTTCGTCGAAATGGCTCCGCCCCCCCTGCCCCGACCAACCGAAACCCGGCTGGTCCATCCGGATGAGCCGCAATTGACCGGTTTCGTATTCAAGATCCAGGCGAACATGGATCCGGCGCATCGGGATCGGATCGCCTTTTTCCGCATTTGTTCCGGGAAATTCACGCGGGGAATGAAAGTGATTCATCATCGGATCGGCAAAGAAATCACCCTGTCGAATGCCACCATTTTTATGGCGCAGGATCGTTCCCACGTCGAGGAGGCTTGGCCCGGAGACATTATCGGACTCCACAACCACGGAACCATCAAGGTCGGCGACAGTTTCAGCGAAAAGGAACCGCTCAAATTCACCGGCATTCCGAATTTCGCACCGGAGCATTTCCGCAGGGTCCGCCTGAAGAACCCGCTCAAGACCAAGCAGCTCAACAAAGGGCTCCTGCAGCTTGCCGAAGAAGGAGCGGTCCAGGTTTTTCGGCCGAAAAGCGACAACAGCTACCTGCTGGGAGCCGTCGGCGTGCTGCAATTCGATGTCACCATGGCCAGACTTCGGGACGAATATGGGGTGGAGGCCATCACGGAGCCTGTCGAAATTCGAACGGCCCGCTGGATCCGGTGTGCCGACAAGAGCAAACTGGCCTTGTTCGAAAAGGAAAACGCCTCATCGATCGCCGTCGATGCCGAGGGACACCTTGCTTATCTCGCCCGGAGCGAATGGAGCCTGCAGTACGATATGGAACATTGGCCGGATATCGAGTTTCTGAAAACCCGCGAATACACCTGAAGCACCGACTGGAGAACCATGTATCTGTATCAGCAGGATCGAATGTTTTTCGCCCAGATCGCAACCGAACTGGTCGAGCTGGGAGTCGCCGAGCTCAAAGCCCTCGGAGCGGAAAACATCCGGGCCGATCACCGAGGCATCCGGTTTCGAGCCGAAGACGAAGCCCTGTATCGGATCGTGTACTGCACTCGGCTGATCACCCGGGTGCTTGCCCCGCTGGTACGGTTTCGGTGCACGGATACGAACACCCTCTACAACATCGCCTCCAAAATCGAATGGCGGGATTTCTTTTCGACGGATCACACCTTCGCCGTATTCGCCAATGTTCATCAAAGCCGGATCGATCATTCCAAGTTTGCTTCCCTCCGGCTGAAGGACGCCATTGCCGATGCCTTTCGTAAGCAGTTTCAGAAAAGGCCCGATGTCGATCCGGATCATCCGGATGTCTGGATCAATCTGCACATCGAAAAGGATGTGGCGACCATCAGCCTGGATCTGGCAGGCGAATCGCTTCACAAACGCGGCTATCGCATCCAGAAGGTTTCGGCTCCCCTGCAGGAAACCCTCGCCGCTGGCATCCTCGGTTTCACCGAATGGGATGGGCAGGTTCCGCTCATCGATCCCATGTGCGGATCGGGAACGATTCTGGCCGAAGCCGTCATGCGATATTGCCGCATCCCCGCCGGATTCTTTCGGAAGCGGTTTGGGTTCGAATTCTTGCCGGATTTTTCGAAGCGCATCTGGCAGCGGGTTCGTCAGGAAGCAGACGCCGGCATCCGGGAGCTTCCCCATGGCCTCATCCAGGGATCGGATATTTCCAGACAGGCCGTCGCCGCCACCCGAACCAATGTCAACCGCCTTCCCGGCGGAGCATCGGTAGCGGTCGTGTGTCGGGACATCGCCGATTTGCCGGAGTTGCAACCCAGCGTAGTGGTCATGAACCCGCCTTATGGCATCCGGATGGGTCATGACAGTGACATGGCGGCTCTCTACAAACAGATCGGCGACATTCTCAAGCAACGATGCAAGGGCTCGACGGCCTACATCCTCGCCGGAGATCGGCACCTTCTCCGATACGTCGGCCTGCGCCCCGCATGGAAGAAAGTCATCGAGACCGGTGGGCTCGACGGTCGGCTGGCGAAATACGAGCTCTTCTGATCGCCCCTCCGAAACAATGAATGCTCCCCTGTCCACCTTCGAATTCGAAAGGAATCCACAATCATCATGAACCCGCATCCTGATCCCAAGCCGCACCTGATCGCCCCCTCCATTCTCTCCGCCGATTTTTCCAGGCTGGGAGAGGAAATTCGGGACGTGATCCAAGCGGGAGCCGACTGGATCCACGTCGATGTCATGGACGGTCATTTCGTTCCCAACATCACGATGGGACCGCTCGTCGTCGAAGCCGTTCGAAAGGTCGCACCGGATATCGTCATCGATGTCCATTTGATGATCGAAACCCCCGAACGATATGTCGAAGCCTTTGCCGGTGCAGGAGCCACCTGCATTTCGGTCCAATGGGAAGCCTGCACCCATCTGCACCGCTGCCTGCAGCAGATTCGCGACCTTCGCTGCAGACCTGGAGTCGCCCTGAACCCGGCCACTCCACCCGAAGTGTTGGGTTATGTCCTGAGCGATCTGGATTTCGTGCTGGTGATGAGCGTCAATCCGGGCTTCGGCGGACAGGCCTTCATTCCGTCATCCCTCGACAAGATCCGGGCTGTCCGCAGAATGCTCCTGGACCGAGGTCTGGAGCGGCACATCCAGGTGGACGGCGGTGTCAACGAAAAGACGATCGGTGAAGTGGCCAAGGCCGGATGCGACGTCTTCGTCGCCGGATCGGCCATTTTCGGCCGTCCGCCGTATGCGGAAACGATCGCCCGACTCCGCCGGAACATCGAAGAGGCTTTCTTGCAAAGCTGACCTGAACGCATCACCCATTATCGGAGATCCCCATGTCCGACATCACCGACCGACCGCGCATTCTGGTGATTCACGGGCCGAATTTGAACCTTCTCGGCACCCGTGAACCCGAAACATACGGCACCACAACCTTGTCCGACATCAACGAAACCCTGCAACGGACCGGAGACACCTGGGGGGTGAATGTCGACACCTTCCAGTCCAACCACGAAGGCATGATCGTGGAAGCCATCCAGGCCATCGCCGCATCGCATCAGGGTCTCATCATCAACCCGGCCGCCTATACGCACACGAGCGTGGCCATCCGGGACGCCCTGCTCCTGCTGAAGATGCCCATCGTCGAGGTGCATCTATCGAACGTGCACAAGAGAGAGCCTTTCCGCCACAAATCCCTGATCTCGGATGTCTGTACCGGTCAGATCGTCGGGCTGGGATCGATGGGGTATCTGCTGGCCCTCGAATTCATCGTCAAGACCCTTCGAAAGCAATCCGCAAGCGCATGAACGAATCCCACATCTCAACAATCGCATCCGCCCTCGGCCTACAGCCATCTCAGGTGCGCAACACGGCCCAACTGCTGGCGGAAGAAGCCACCGTTCCCTTCATCGCCCGATACCGAAAGGAAGCCACCGGCTCCCTCGACGAAGTGGTGATCGCAGACATCCGGGATCGGCTCGAAACCCTTGCCGCCATCGACAAGCGCCGAGAAACGGTGCTCAAATCCCTCGCAGACAACGGCCATTTGACGGACGCCCTCCGGGAACGGCTCGAAGCAGCCGCAAGTCTCGTCGAAATCGAAGACATCTACCTGCCCTATCGTCCCAAACGCCGCACCCGTGCAACCATCGCCCGGGAGAAAGGACTTGAGCCGCTCGCCCAGCTCCTGATGGCTCAAGAAACGGGCCTGGATCCGTTTGTTGCCGCCGAGGCATTCGTTCATCCGAAGGCAGGTATCGAAAACGTCGAAGAGGCCCTGGCAGGCGCACGGGACATCATCGCAGAGGCGATCAGTGAGGATGCCGATGCCCGAAGCCGCATCCGCCGTCTCTTCCAGGAAAAGGCCGTTGTTTCGAGCACCGTCATCGAAGGAAAGGAAACCGAAGGGGCCACCTACCGGGATTATTTCGACTGGAAGGAACCTGTTGCGACCATCGCCTCTCACCGGATGCTCGCCATCCGTCGCGGGGAAAAAGAAGATATCCTATCGGTATCGATCCGACCGGATGAAACCGAGGCCGTTGCCATCCTCGAATCGCTGTTCATCCGGAGGACGGATGGACCGGCGGCCGAACAGCTTCGCATGGCCGTCAAAGACGGCTACAAGCGGCTCCTCTCCCGTTCCATCGAAACCGAAATCCGGCTCTGGGCCAAGGAGCGGGCAGACACCGAAGCCATCCGGGTCTTTTCCGAAAACCTGCAACACCTGTTGATGGCCCCGCCGCTTGGCGCCAAACGGGTGCTTGCGATCGACCCCGGGTTTCGCACCGGATGCAAGGTGGTCTGTCTGGATCGGCAAGGGAAACTCCTGCACCATGAGACGCTCTATCCGACGGCAGGCTCCGAACGACAGGCCCAGGAGGCGGCGGATCGGATGAAGCGGCTCATAGCCGATTTCGGCATCGAGGCCATCGCCATCGGAAACGGTACGGCCGGAAAAGAAACCCTATCCTTCGTCCGAAGCCTCGATCTGGGAAAGGACATCCCGGTCGTCCTCGTCAACGAGAGCGGAGCGTCGATCTACTCGGCCAGCGAAGTGGCGCGGGAGGAATTTCCCGACCTCGATCTGACCGTCCGAGGATCGGTATCCATCGGCAGAAGGTTGATGGATCCGCTGGCGGAGCTCGTCAAGATCGACCCGAAATCCATCGGCGTCGGGCAGTACCAGCACGATGTGGATGCGGACCGGCTGAAGCAGGCCCTCAATGATGTCGTCATCCGGTGTGTCAACCGAGTCGGGGTGGATGTGAACCGGGCCAGCGTTCAATTGCTGACGATGGTCTCCGGCATCGGGCCGAGGCTTGCCCGAAACATCGTGGCGTATCGGAACGAGAACGGTCCCTTTCCCAGCCGGGAGGCCCTGAAAAAGGTTCCGCGACTCGGGGAAAAGGCTTTCGAGCAGGCAGCGGGCTTCCTGCGTATTCCGGACGGCGCCCACCCCCTCGATGCCAGCGCCGTTCATCCCGAACGATATGCCGTCGTCGAGGCCATGGCCCGACAGGTCGGTGTGTCCCTTCCCGAATTGATGAGGCATCCGGAGCATCGAAGCCGCATCCGCATATCGGAATTCGTTTCCGAAACCGTGGGGCTTCCAACGCTGAACGATATCTTGGAAGAATTGGCCAAACCGGGACGAGATCCCCGAGATCGGTTCGAAGCCGTGGAATTTGCCGAAGGCATCGATTCGTTGGAAGACCTGCGGCCGGGCATGCGGTTGAACGGCGTCGTCACCAACGTTACGGCCTTCGGAGCCTTCATCGACATCGGCGTGCATCAGGACGGTCTCGTCCACATCAGCGAGCTGGCCGATCGGTTCGTCCGGCACCCCTCCGAAGTCGTTCGGGTCCAACAACCCGTAAAGGTGACCGTGCTTGCAGTCGACACCGAGCGACGGCGCATTTCGCTCAGCATGAAGACGGGGGCTTCCCTTCCAGCGGAAGGGCTGCACACGGAAAACCGACAAGAGGAAAAAATGCGGGAGGGGAAACATCCGAATCGGCAACAGGCAGGGAGACCGAAAAAACCGCTTGCTTCCAAGCCGGTTCCGTTCAACAATCCGTTTGCCGAGGCATTCCGGAATACCCTGAAATCTTCTTAAATCCCCATTCATCAGAGGACGTTTATGAACCTACTCAATCCCAAGACAGAAGCCTTTGCCCATCTCGATGCGGCATCCCGAGACATCATGAAAAAAACCATCGCCTTCTTCGAACAAAAAGGCAAGGCGGCCGTCAAGCACGACGATCACGAGAGGGTCTGGTACGCCGATTTTCTCGAATTCGTCAAAAACAACCGGATATTCGCCCAATTGCTGACACCGCCTGCCTACGGTGAGGGCCCAACGCGCTGGGATACCTGCCGCAATTGCGATTTCAACGAAATTCTCGGTTTTTACGGCCTGCCCTATTGGTACACCTGGCAGGTGACCATCCTGGGGCTTGGCCCCATCTGGATGAGTCCGAACGAGGCGATCAAACGGCAGACCGGCCGGCTCCTCGAGGAAGGCGGCATCTTCGCCTTCGGGCTTTCCGAAAAAGAACACGGGGCGGATCTCTATTCGAGCGAGATGACCCTGACGGAAATCGCCAAAGGCGACTACCGGGCGGACGGCGGGAAGTACTACATCGGAAACGCCAACAAGGCGGCCCTCGTTTCGACCTTCGGGAAAATGGCCGATTCGGACGAGTACGTGTTCTTCGCCGTTCGAACGGATCATCCGAATTATGAGCTGGTGAAAAATGTGGTCAACTCCCAGAGCTATGTGGCCGAATACGCCCTGCACAGCTACCCGATCCGGGAAGAAGACATTCTTTCGAGGGGACAGGATGCCTGGGACAGCGCCCTGAACACGATCAATGTCGGCAAGTTCAACCTGGGCTGGGCATCGATCGGTATCTGCACCCATGCTTTTTATGAAGGCATCCGACATGCATCCCGGCGGAGGCTCTACAACCGGTATGTCACGGATTTCCCGCATGTCCGCATGCTTCTGGTCGATGCCTACACGAGGCTTCTCGCCATGAAGCTCTTTGCTACACGGGCCTCCGATTACATGAGAAGCGCATCGGAATCCGACCGGCGATACCTGCTCTACAACCCGATGGTCAAGATGAAGGTCACCACCCAAGGCGAGGAAGTTATCAACCTCATCTGGGATGTGATCGCAGCCAAAGGCTTCGAAAAGGACACCTATTTCGAGATGGCCGCCCGGGACATCCGCGCGCTTCCCAAGCTCGAAGGCACGGTCCATGTCAACATGGCGCTCATCATCAAGTTCATGGCCAATTATTTCTTCAATCCCGACACCTTCCCGGAAATTCCGAGACGGGACGATCCGAAGCACGACGAATTCCTGTTCCGTCAGGGACCCACCCGGGGGCTCGGCAAGATCCGCTTCCACGATTTTCATCCGGCATACGGCCTCTATGATTCGCCGAACCTCACCATTTTCAAGAAACAGATCGAGGCCCTGCGCACCTTCCTGATGCAGGCCACACCCGATGCCGGTCAGGCCAAGGACATCGATTTTCTCCTCAGCCTGGGCGAGCTCTTCACTCTGGTGGCCTACGGGCAGCTCATCCTGGAAAGCGGCCGGATTCATGGAACACCCATCGATGTCATCGACCAGATCTTCGACTTCATGATCCGGGACTTTTCCAAGTTCGCCCTGCAGATCTACTCCAAGCCGAGCAGCACGGAAACCCAGATGAAACTCTGCCTCGAGATGATTCAAAAACCGCTCACCGATCCGGCCCGCTTCGAAAGGGTATGGAACGAGCAGGTGCTGGCGCTGAAAGACGCCTACGAAATGAATCCTTGATTCACAAAGCCAATGTTCTGTTCAACGGTCCAGCCTCATCGAAGGAACCCACCTCTCAATGCGGCTGGACACCACCCCTAAAAATCGTTATTGATTAGTTGATGGACTCGCAAAAAGTCGCTTCCCCCCCCAGCTATGGTTCTTGACGGGCCCGAGCATGGGGGGAGATACGCCTTTTGATGTTGCATCGGATACTTGTTTGAAGCCGCCGGAGATCGTTGGGCCGGGCATGCGCATTCAAGCCATATCTGTTGGAAGAACAAGATGTTGCATTCCAATGACCCATCGTTGAAGTCTGGCCACATGCCCAGCCCTTACGAGCTCGGGCGGCTGAGTTTATCCGATGCAACGAAAAAGGCGTGTCTCCTCCCATGCGGCTCGCTATAGAGTTACCGATGGAAAAACATTATGGAGCTCTGGAGCAAGACGACTGAAGAAAAATTCTTTCAGGAAGCCCTGAAACTAACCACGGCAGACAAGCTCTTCTATCGCTCGAAAGACCATCGCTATTATGCCTATTGGCCGAAAGGGTATCAAGGCTCCAGGACGACACTCCAGAGTCGCAATTCGTTTATTGGGGATTTCAGCGAAAAGTTCGTTGTCGACCTCCTCCAACCCATCGCCAGAAAACGGGATTTATTTGCTGTTCAAGGAGTTGTTTGTCCTGAGATTGGCCTAACCCCGCAATCTCCAACGGACGTAGCGCTATGTAAAACACCGGAACGTATACAACCCCCTAAACAACTGGTTGCCATCTTCGAAGTAAAAATGTCCATTGTTTGGAACTGGGAACTGGTTGATCGTCAGCTCTTATGCATTGGCGATTTCACAAGCCACACTGGAAGACCCGGGTTGCTTCGTTCCGACTCCATGCTGAAAGCTATCGGAAAAAGCATCAATATACGGGTTTCCAGTTCCCGTTCCGCAAATATCCCGATTATTGTATTGGGAAATACGCCTATTGCAGAAAGTTACATTGCGAAAGTCGATCACCTGAAACGCTTCGGTATCGTTCAGGGGTTTTGGTCTCTCAATCCATCCCCAATTTTAAACCCAAATACCCTAAATCGGAAAATGTCACCACGCCAAGGCTTTCTGAGGATGGATTCGTACACCGAATTGGCAGATCATGTCGGCACCCTTCTTGACTCTTCCTATCAGTATTTTTCAAGCATGCTTACCAAGGCAGAACTTGGTCGAGTGATTGAAATCGCTGACCGCGAAATCCTTCCTGAAAAGAAAGCCGAGAAATTCTTGGAATTAATCGAATGGAACGATCATGAAGCCCATCCCTAAAAGAATCGGTACGGAGACGAGCGCGTTCGGCACCCCTGGACGGATCAATCATGATTCTTCCAAGTTTTACAAGAGTCGCTTGTACGAGGGAATCGATCCTCCCGAACACATAGAATATGTTGAAAATGCAATCCCGAAAGATACTCTGGACAGGCTTTTCTGCAAATCCAGCGAATCCATGGACGAGTTGCCGAATGACAGCGTTCACCTCATGGTGACATCTCCACCCTACAACGTTACCAAAGAATACGACGACAACCTTAGCTTGAAAGAGTATCTCGACTTTCTGGAACGTGTTCTGCGTGAAACTCACCGGGTTCTTGTAACCGGCGGAAGGATTTGCATCAATATCGCCAATTTGGGAAGAAAACCTTATATTCCCTTGCATAGCTACATCATCCAAACGATGCAAAAAATCGGCTTTCTGATGCGAGGAGAAATCATCTGGAACAAGGCCTCCAGCGCAAGCCCGTCCACAGCTTGGGGAAGCTGGCTTTCGGCAGCCAACCCGGTGTTGCGGGACATTCACGAATACATACTCGTCTTCTCGAAAGGTTCCTTCACCCGGAAATCCAAAGGAAAAAAATCATCCATTGAAAAAGTGGATTTCCTCGAATGGACCAAGAGCGTGTGGACGTTCCCTGCGGTATCGGCCAAACAGATCGGTCATCCGGCACCATTTCCTGAAGAATTACCGTTTCGCCTCATTCAATTATACACATTTGAAGGCGATGTGGTGCTGGACCCTTTTGCAGGAAGTGGAACGACTTGCCTGGCAGCAGCCAAATGCAATCGCCATTTCATCGGATATGACATCTATCCGGAATACATCGAACTGGCGACAAGACGGATTCGAGGATGGCAACGTCAGCTTCGCCTGTCAGATATATCCTCGACACCAGAATGACATAGTCCAAGATGGAGGGTATTGCTCATGAAATCAGACGCTATTCTTTATTTTGCAGCTTCTGACTTCCGATGAAGAACCCGATGCTCCTTGCGCTGCCTTTATTCGCCTACGTGGTCGGATCGATTCCTTTCGGACGGTTGTTTGGAAAGCTGATCGGTATCGACGTGACGCGATTCGGAAGCGGCAATATCGGTGCAACCAATGTGCGACGTGCAGGCGGGAATTTCTGGGGCGGGTTGACGTTGGTCGCAGATACCTTGAAAGGCGCGGTGCCGGTCTGGCTGGCCGAACAGAGTGCAGCCGCAGGGGCGTCTTCTACGGCATCGATGGTTTGGATTTCCGTCACCGGCCTGATGGCGGTTCTGGGGCATATGTACCCGATCTACACAGGATTTCGAAATGGAGGCAAAGGGGTGGCGACGGCAGCCGGCGTGTTTGCCGTACTCAGTCCGTGGAGTCTTCTGGGTTCCCTGGCCGCATTCGTTGCGGCCGCGGTTGTATCGAAAAAAGTGTCGCTCGGATCCCTGACGGCCGCATGCACCCTGCCCGTCTTTACAGGATTTGGGAAGATACAGTGGCTGCCTCTTGCGCTTCTTGTGGCGCTTCTGATCCTCTACAGGCACATTCCCAACATCCGGCGTCTGAAGGACGGCAGCGAGCCTTCCCTATAGCGTTTTCTTCGAAGCCGCAGCCGAAGAAACCCGAAACGATCCAGCCGGATTGAACATTTCTAAGGACACAAATGCCAAGGGCGCACTTTTCAGTGCGCCCTTGGATGATCGATCAACCTTCCACACAGCCAGCCGCAACGACGAGGGATGCAGCACGACACCGCATCCGGCCTTTTTGCGAAGCCGTCACGGTTCAAACGCCTTCATCACGATGCATGCGTTGGTTCCCCCGAAACCGAAGGAATTGCTCATCCCGATACGCACCCGCTGTTTTCTGGCCTCATGCGGCACATAATCCAAGTCGCATTCCGGTGAGGGCTGATCCAGATTGATCGTCGGCGGAATGATCCCTGTCGATATCGTCAGTGCCAGGAACACCGCCTCGATCCCTCCGGCCCCGCCCAGCAAATGCCCGGTCATGGATTTGGTCGCGCTGATGGGGATCTTCTTCGCGTGATCTCCGAAGATGCGCTTGATGGCCAGGGTTTCATACAAATCGTTCATCGGCGTCGATGTACCGTGGGCATTGATGTGATCGACATCCTGCGGGGAAATGCCCGCATCCTCGAGCGAAGCCCGCATGCAGCGGGCGGCCCCCTCGCCATCCGGAGAAGGTGCCGTCATGTGATAGGCATCCCCGCTCATTCCGTAGCCGATCACCTCGGCATAAATGTGGGCCCCTCGTTTTTCGGCACATTCGAGGGCTTCCAAAAGCAAAATGCCGCACCCCTCCCCGACGACAAAACCGTCTCTGTCTTTGTCGAAGGGGCGGGAGGCCTTCTCGGGTTGGTCGTTCCGGGTGGAAAGGGCTTTCATTGCATTGAACCCGGCAATGCATGTCGGCGTGATCACGGATTCCACCCCTCCGGTGATCATCGCATCCGCAGCCCCTCGCTGGACAATTTTATAGGCTTCGCCGACGGCATGGGTTCCTGCGGCACATGCCGTCGCCACCGATACGTTGGGCCCTTTGGCATTCAAATAGATCGAAATCAACCCGGGGGCCATGTTTCCGATGAGCATGGGGATGAAGAAGGGGCTGACCCTTCCAGGCCCCTTGCTGTCGAGTACCCGTGTCGTCGTTTCGAGCATGGCAAGCCCCCCCAACCCGCATCCAGTAAAGACACCGATGCGATCGGCATTTTCATCGGTGATCACCAACCCGGCATCTTCGATCGCCATTCGGGAAGCGGCTACGGCATAGGCGATGAAGGGCTCGATACGTTTGGCCTCTTTTTTCGACAGAAAATCGGAGGCCTGAAATCCCTTCACCTCACCAGCAATGCGGGTTTCATATGGGGTCGGATCAAAGCGCGTGATTTCTGCAATACCGGATTTTCCGGCACACAGAGCCTCCCAGGATTCCCTGCATCCAATTCCAAGGGGGGTAATCAACCCCAGTCCGGTGACAACGACACGCCGATTCAAAGAGGCCTCCTCGTTACGCTTCTGGAAGTTACCACCGGAACCGCCACCGCTGGGGATAGACGGTTCCGAACTGCCACGCCATGTCCGATGCCATCCACGGACGATCAGGAACGGGCCAGCACAAAGTCGATGGCATCCTTCACCCGAACGATCTTTTCCGCATCTTCATCGGCAATCTCGATATCGAAGGCTTCTTCCATCGACATGATCAGTTCCACCAAATCCAAGGAATCGGCGCCCAGATCGTCCACGAAAGAAGCCTCAGGAACCACCTCGGAAAGTTCGACACCCAGTTTTTCGGCAATGATATGTTTGACTTTTTCTTCAATCGACATTTGGTATCCTCCAGTGATTGTTGATGGAGCTCTGCTCCACGACCGGGAATGCATCCCCGACCTTCGTTTGTTCCGGCCGAACCCGTACGGCTCCGCCGTTTTTCTTCTCTTATCCATCCATGACCATGCCGCCGCTGACATGAATGACCTGACCCGTGATATAGGCTGCCGCATCCGATGCCAGGAACCTTACGACACCGGCCACATCCTCGGGTTTTCCGAGTCGTCCCAGAGGGATTTGCGCCATCAAACCGCTCCGGACGTCCTCACTCAGTGCGGACGTCATGTCCGTCTCGATGTACCCGGGGGAGACGACATTGGCCGTGATGTTTCTCGAGGCAAGCTCCCGGGCGACAGCCTTGGTGAATCCGATAACGCCCGCCTTCGCAGCCGCGTAGTTGACCTGACCGGCATTACCGATCGACCCGACGACAGAACCGATGTTGATGATCCGCCCGGAATGCCGCTTGATCATGGATCGCACCGAAGCCCGCGTGCAAAGAAACATCCCGGTGAGATTCGTTCGGATGACGGCCTCCCAGTCGCCGGGTTTCATCCGTACCATCAGGTTGTCCCGGGTGATGCCGGCATTGTTGACCAGAACATCCACCCCTTGCGTGACGGCAAGGATTTCCTTGAAAAACCGCTCGACCGAAGCTTCATCCGTAATGTCCGCCTGAATGGCCTGCACCGATCCACCGGCCGCCTCCACGAGACGAACGGTCGTTTCGGCTTCGGTGCCGTTCGATACATAATTGAAAAAGATGCGGGTGTCCTTTCCGGCAAAGGCCAGACATACGGCCCTTCCGATGCCGCGGGAACCGCCCGTCACCACCACCGTTTTCGGGACATCCATCATGTCCTCCTGAAAATCATCGCCGCAGCCACATCCATATCGGCCATCCAGCCATCGAAGGCACTGGAAAGATGGTCCATCAGCTCACGGGAAAGCGTTTGTGCGGCTGGCAGAGACGCATCCACCGCCCGAAGCACCTTCCATCCCTTCGTCAGAAAAGCCTCAGCCGTTTCCGCCGCAAAGAGCCTGGAAAACACCTTTTCCTTTTCGAGGTCCGAAGACCCTTCCCGGACGGCGGCTGCCGCCTTCCGTACCCGGGCTGCGGCCACCTCGGCCTGCGTCATCAGATCCGCAATCAGGAACATGACGTACTGGAGCCGAGTCCATTTCTGCTCGTGGGCCAAGAGGATGATCCGATTGATCTCCTGCAAACACCTGCCGACTGTGGCAGCGCCGATATCCGGAATCTCCGCCGCCAGTCGGTCCATCTCGTCGGCCATGTCGAGATAGAACCGCCCCTTGGTCTTCCAGGTCTTCTTCCACCGGAAAGTAGAGATGATGTTCTGCTGGATCTCGCTCGTACCTTCATAGATGCAGGTGATCTTGACATCCCGTTTGATTTTTTCGACGCCGAACTCGACCGTGTATCCATAGCCGCCAAGGGCCTGGATGGCATCGTCTGCAGCGCGATTGGCCGCCTCCGTCGCAAAATATTTGGCGATCGAGCCTTCCACTTGCAAATCGGCCTCCCCCGAATCGATGCGAAGGGCCACTTCGTCAATGAAGGCTTCGGCGGCAGACAACCGAACCACGTGAGGCACGACGAGTTTGTGGGTATAGCCCTGTTTTTCCGACAACGGCCCGCCGAACTGAATCCTGTCCTGCGCATAGGGAACGACGATGGCCAAAGCCGCTTCCGCCGCACCCAAGGCCATGGAAGCCACCATCAGCCGGGTGTATCCGAAGACGGCGTTGGCTTGTTTGAGCCCCTGTCCCGGAACCCCACCGATGAGCCGATCCACAGGAACGAAGACGTCGTCGAAACGCAAGGCGGCCGTATTGGAAGCCCGGATACCGTGTTTTTCCTCGGCTTTTCCGGGAACGAATCCAGGGGTCCCTTTTTCGACGATGAAGAAACTCGGGCCTTCCGGCGTATCCGCCAGAACGGTCAGAAAATCCGCATATCCGCCCGTCGAGATGAACTGTTTGGTGCCGGTGATGCGGTATCCGCTGACAGCTCCGGATGCGTCCATCACCGGAACGGCTTTCGTCTTGAGGGCTGCAACGTTGCTTCCGGCACCGGGTTCGGTGACGGCATAAGCTACCAGCGCCCCGCCTTCTGCAATGGCGCCGAGCCATTTTTCCTTCTGTTCTTCGGTGCCGCCGACCAGAATCGGATCTGCACCCAATTGAATAGCGAAAAATGCCGTCGCAACACCCAAACAGACACCAGCCATCTTGCGGGTCAGCGCACAGCAATCCCTCGCACCGCCGCCCATGCCGCCATAGGCTTCGGGGATGAAGAGCAATTGCATCCCGATATCCGGACCGAGCATCTCCCGGATCTCGTCTTCCGGAAAGATCTCGTTTCGATCGCATTCCAGAATACGCTCCCGGGTCAGCAGCCGGGCCTTCAGCTTGTCCACGACATCCAACACCATTTGGCGGGATTCGGGATCGAGTCCCATCAATTCCATCGTGTTCCTTCCTACATGGATCGCATCGTCCGAAAGATCATCCGGCTTCTTCCATGGATCGGCTTCGGGTTATTTTTCGGCCTCTTCTTCCGGAATCAAGGTTCTTCCTTTATATTCACCGCAGCTCGGGCATGCGTGGTGGGGAAGCTTCGCTTCGCCGCATTTCGGGCAAACCGAGAGATTCGGTGCATCGATATGGTCATGAGCCCTTCTCATATCGCGCTTGGATTTGGACGTCTTGTGCTTGGGGACTGCCATGGTCTGTTCTCCTTTTCATAACGAATCGATATCGACTTCTAACATGCCCGGTTTTTTCGCAAAAATCGGGCGCAACCACCGCTATTGACTAATGACTATGTCAAAAATGCGGGCATTAGTAATTGAACCGCAACCATTTGTCAAGCTTTTTTTAAATGCGTCGTTGAGGTTTTCCAAGGGATGTGATAGAGTAGAAAGCGCATTTGGCTTATATTTACCTGAAATAACAGCTTTTCATTTTAAGAGCCGCAAGGAAACCGATCGGATTCCCCTTGATGTCCGACAGTATTCTTTGCGATCGCATCCCGATTGACTAATACTGTAAATGATCCATTAAGTCAAATACAAAGCAAACGAGCGCTGTTTAGCTGGTGAATGGGCTCGCAAAAAGTCGCCTCTTACCGATTTTCTTTCAATGCCGGGCTTCCAGCAGGAGGGCGGGTGGTGTTTTGCGAAGCAGCGGAAACGTGTTTGAAGCAGCCGGAGATCGTTGGATCGGGCGGACGCGCTTCATCTGTTTTGGATGGGAAATCCGGATGTTGCCTTTCAAAAAGCCATCGTTTCCATCTTGGCCATCCGCCCGATCCTACGAGATCGGGCTGCTGAGTTTTTCCGCTGCGCAAGCAAAATGCACCCGCTCTCCTGCGGGTTAAACAAGAGCATCCGGCCTTTTTGCGAAGCCGTCCGCAATGATCAACTATTCGTAGAGGAGAACCTTCTTGGAAACGGTTATTACGAGATTTCCCCCCAGCCCTACGGGGTACCTTCATTTGGGCGGAGCACGAACCGCCCTCTTCAATTGGCTTTACGCCAGACACTGCAATGGAAAGTTCGTCTTCCGCATCGAAGACACCGACCAGGTGCGCTCGACCCAAGAATCCGTCGACGCCATCTTCGATGCTCTGGAATGGCTCGGAATCGACTGGGACGAAGGCCCTTACTTTCAGTCCCAGCGTATGGACATCTATAGAGAATACGTCCAGCGGCTGCTGGAATCGGGACATGCCTATTATTGTACCTGCAGCCCGGAAGCCGTCGAAGCAATGCGCCAGAAAGCGCTGGCTACCGGAGGAAAGCCCAAATACGACGGTACCTGCAGAGACAAAGGACTGGGGCCGAGCCAGGGAGCTGTCGTTCGTTTTCGAGCCCCTCAGATGGGAACTACGGTCATCGATGACGTCGTGAAAGGGCCGATCGTTTTTCAGAATGCGGAGCAGGACGATTTCATCATCCAACGCAGCGATGGAACGCCGACCTATAATTTTGTCGTTGTCGTGGACGACATCACCATGCGGATCAATACGATCATTCGAGGGGACGATCATGTGAACAACACTCCCCGTCAGATCATGCTTTATAAGGCGTTCGGAGCGCCGTTGCCCGTGTTTGCCCATGTCCCGATGGTGTTGGGAAAGGACAAGACGCGTCTAAGCAAACGGCATGGGGCGACCTCCGTCACCGCATACCGGGATATGGGGTTTCTTCCGGAAGCCATGATCAATTACCTGGTGAGACTGGGGTGGTCCTGCGGCGATCAGGAATTTTTCACGCGGGAAGAACTGATTCAGAAATTCAACCTCGAGAACATCGGAAAATCCGCCGGTGTCTTCGATATGGACAAGCTGCTGGCGCTTAACCAAGACCACATGAAGGCAACCCCACCGGAGCGGCTGGCTCCGATGTTGCTGCCGTTTTTACAAGAAAGGGGGTATGCCGCCGAGGACGGACCTTTCCTCTGGAAGGTGATCCGTACCCTTGCGCCGAGAGCCAAGACCCTCGCCGAAATGGCGGATGCAGCCCGGTTCTACTATGTGGACACGATCGAATATCAGCCGGATGCTGCCGCCAAATTTCTCAATCCGGAGCATCTACCCGCACTGCAATGGATTGCAGAGGAGCTGGAAGGACTCGATCCTGTCACCGAACAGAACCTGGAAGAGGCGTTTCATCGAGTAGCCGAAAAGACCGGATGGAAGCTTGGGAAAATTGCACAGCCGGTTCGGGTGGCCTTGACAGGCAAGACGGCAAGCCCGGGCATCTTCGAAATCATCGAAATTCTCGGAAAGCGGAACGTCCTAAATCGGCTGAAGCGGGCGGTTCAGATGATTCGCTGCAAGGGGTGATGGGATGCGAAAAGGCACCATCTGCGGATCGGCTGGAGGAGGCTGTGGTGTCCCAAGGCGCCCAGGTGCTGAGTGAAACGGCCGCTTCTCCCAGAATTTCTCGGATGTCTCCTTCCCGGATGATCCGCCCTTCGAAGAGAACGGCGACTCTGCGGGTCAGAAACGGAATTTCCGAAAAATCGTGGGTGACAAAGAGCGTCGTGATTCCCGTTTCGGGTAAAATGCGCCCCAATTCGATCAGCAACCCTTTTCGAGTGGGGTAATCCAGCGCAGAAAACGGCTCATCCATCAACAACAGTTGCGGCTGCAGGGCAAGGGCTCGTGCGATGCTGGCGCGCTGGGCCTCGCCGCCGGAGAGCTTTCGCGCCTGCTTTCGGGCAAGATGCGAAATTCCCAGCCGATGCATCCATTCCTCCGAACGCATCTGCGCATCATGCCGAGAAACGCCCCGGATCCGCTGCGGGATTTCAATGTTTCGTTGGACCGTGGTATCCAGCAGCAGGGCTTCCTGAAAGACCAAGGCCATGCGCCGCATGGCTGCCAGACGATTGCCGTTTGAGATAGGTTCGCCATCCAACTCGATGGTGCCTGTGTCCGGCTGGATCAGGAAGGCCAGCACCTGCAGGAGGGTGGATTTCCCGGCTCCGTTTGGGCCGACCAACGCGAGGGTTTCTCCGGAAGTCAGCACCAACCGGTCGATATCCAGGATCGCTTTTCCGGATCGTTGGAGTTTCAGGTCCGAAGCTGTGAGTGCAATCGGCATCAGGGAGCGCTCTTTCGTTGCTGCCAGAGGCTCAACAAGGATACGATGACAAATGTCAGCGCCAGCAGAATGATACTGAGGGCGGTGGCAAGCTCCAGGTTCCCTTTTGAAACCTCCAGAACGGTTGCGGTTGTCAACACCCGGGTGTATCCGCGGATGTTGCCGCCGACCATCATCGAAGCACCGACTTCGCTGATCACCCCGCCGAAGCCGGCGATGACGGCTGAGAGAATGCCCAGTCGGGCTTCCCAGAGCAGGAGCAGCAGGAATTGAAAACGGGTGGCGCCCATGGAGCGGATCTGCAGAAGCAGCTTGGGATTGACGGACTGGATGGCTGCCATGCTGAAACCGGCGACGATCGGGCTTGCGATGATGGACTGCGCCACGACAATCGCCGTTGGCGTATACAGCAGCCCCAGCATCCCAAAGGGTCCGTAGCGCGCCAGCATCAACCAGGTGACCAGGCCCACCACAACGGGCGGAAGACCCATGCCGAAATTGACGAGACTCACCCAGAATCCCCGGCTGGGGAAACGGGTGAGCGCAAGGACGGTACCGATCGGGATGCCGATGGCGATACTGATGATGGTGGCCGTCACCGACACCTGAATGGTGCGCCAGGTGATTTCCAGAACCTCCGGATCAAGCGATATCAGCATCCGGACGGCGGCCAACAACCCTTCCCAGATGACGTTCATTCGGACATGCCTTTATGGTTTCCCGGATTCTGTTGCGGCATCCGGGAAAAAGAGCGGCGCCCCGTATTTCTCCTTACCGAATTCACCGATGCGTTTCTGTGTTTCCGGTGCAATCATGAAATCGACGAACGCCTTGGCTCCCGAAGCGTTTACCTTGCTGAACTTCTCCGGATTCACCTGCATGACATGGTAAATGTTGAGCAAGGGTTTGTCTCCCTCACACAGAATGGCAAGCTCGAGATGCGCTTTTTGGGACAGGTACGTACCCCGGTCGGTCAATGTGTAGGCGCCTTTCTGGGAAGCCATCGATAGCGTCGCCCCCATTCCCTGGCCCGATTCCTGATACCAGGGTTTTCCTTTGGGGTCAATGCCCGCTTCTTTCCAGAGAGAAAGCTCCTTCTTGTGGGTTCCGGAATCATCGCCCCGCGAAATGAAAACCGATTGGGTTGCGGCGATGGCTTTGAGCGCCTCGACTGCGGATTTGCCCTTAAGGCCGGCCGGATCTTTCGATGGTCCTGCGAGAATGAAGTCGTTGTGCATCACGAGCCGGTAGTTGATGCCAATGCCGGCATCCACCAGTTTTTTCTCGGCTGCCGGGGCATGCACCAGCAGCACATCCGCTTCTCCCTTCTCACCCATGGCAAGGGCTTGACCCGTCCCGACGGCAATGGTTTTCACGCGATATCCCGTCTGTTTTTCGAAAATCGGCACCAGCTCGTCGAGAAGGCCGGAATCGACCGTCGATGTCGTCGTGGAGAGGATGATGTCTTTGACCTCTGCGGCAGATGCGGCGGCAATCCATAACAACGATAGGAGCGCAACAGCCATGGAACCCCTGAACCAGTGACGGCCTGCAAACAACTTGTTCATATTCAATCTCCTTTCTCTTGTTTGTGATCAAGCAAAACCACGCGTGTTTCTGCCAACTTTGGCCTGTCTTGCCGAATCGTATGGTGATTTACAGATTCCATGCATTCCATCCGCGATCCCCAAACGTTCCGTAACATATTCGTGAGGCTAACATTGCACCCATCATATCCCTATGGCCGGTGCTGTTTCCACTGTTTGGAATTGGGGAAAAACAGGCTGGCGCCATAGCGATCTTTTCCAAATTCCTGGATGATCTTCTGCCCCTTGTCGACGGCAGTCAGCCAGTTGACGAATGCCATTGCATCGTTGAAATTCGTATTGGGAAATTTTTTCGGATTGACGGGGATCAGTGAAATGAAATTGAGCAGGACTTCATCTTTTTCGACCAGAATGACGGAGTGGATTTGTTTTTGAAGCGAGAGAAACGTTGCCCGATCAATAACTGTATACGCTGATTTTTCACTGACATATTTCAATGTCGCTCCGTTACCCAGAGAGCCTTTCTCGTAGATTTCGTACCATGCCCCTTTGGGTTCGACTCCGGCAATCGACCATAAATTCATTTCCGCTACATGTGTGCCGGAGCGATCTCCCCGACTGATGAATAAGGCACCTGTTTGGGCGATTTTGCGGAGCGCATCGACAGCGCTTTTCATATTTCGAATCCCGGCAGGATCATTCGGAGGCCCTACGATCACGAAGTCATTGTACATGAGATCGATACGTTCCGTTCCATACCCTTCTGCTACAAATTTTTCTTCGAGTGACCGTGCATGCACCATGACCAGATCGATCACACCTTTTTGGGCGAGTTTCAACGTTGCGCCCGTACCCATTCCGATATGCCGCACGCGAATTCCGGTTTCCGTTTCGAATGCCTGCTCCAGAACATCGACAATTCCCGAATCGATGGGACCGATCGTACTGGCCAGGAGGACAAACCCTTTCTGTTCTGCAGGACTGCCGGTGACAAAACCAGCGATCAGGGCCAGCGCAATGCAGCTACACACCATGAATCTCTTCATCATCATCATCTCCTTCTTATGGTTTTCCAAATGGTTGGGGTGAGAGAAGATCGCTAAACCAGGATGGATCTTCGGCCATGCATACGATTGATTGTCCCGCCTCGCGGAATATGATGAAATCCATCTGGTATAAATGCGAAAGGATAAAGGATCGGGTTTCCGCATTGGCTTGACCTATCTTTTTTCGAAGTGTTACAGCGTCGTAAATTTGGAAACTGTTCAAAAAACCGATCGTATCGGCAATTCGTCGCATTTGCCGATCCGCATGGGTCAGGTAGTGCCTGGCTATCCATCCAGATTGTTCAAGCCTCGTGAAAAGATAGGGCAATAGCGCAGTACGGGTAATTTCCAGATGGAAATCCTTCTTGAATAGTTCCATCGTGGCAATTCGGGATTGTCCGTTTTTCCGGAATTGATCGCTCAGACGTCCATGCCGCCATTTGCGAACAGCGGTTTGACCATCCTTTGATACGACCCGAATTTCACGGGGGTTGACAAGAAGGTCTCCCGCAGCGCAATATTCACAGCAGTTCGCATAGTTGCCGGCACAGAGCAGCGCTGCCTCATTCAGCCGGACCATCAGGAGCCAGTATATGGGCTCGTCCTCTTTGCCCGTATTTTCCAGGGTATCCACCCAGGTTTCGATCTCGCCTTCGTTCAGATCGTAGGGAATTGCCTTTGCATCCAGGCGTGCATTGAATGCGAGCAGTGAATCGATCGATTCCCCCAACGGTTTGTTTTTGATGAAGCGACTGAAAACGGTTTGATTTTCGATGGCTGATGGTTGCATGATGAGCTCGTTTCCTGTTTCAGGATGTTCAATCATGCACTTCCTACCAGCTCTAAAAGAATATGTCAATACTGGCATAACGCATGCGCCGGATGGAACGTTCACGAGGTTTCGAATGATGTGGTGACGTTCGGTCGCCATTCAGCCGATGAATTTGCACTCCTGCAAGCGGCATTTTGCCGGGTGAAAGGGCTTGGATGCGGCGTGGCAATCTGTTTCCGGTCGCATTGACATCATGGGATTGTCCCGATATAACCGTTTTCAAATCAGGATGTGAAGGAATGCCAAAGGCAGTCAGGGCAGATACCGTATCCTGAAAGCCCTCAGGGGATGACCTGTCGAATCGGGATACGCGATCGATCCGCATTGCCTGGTGGAAAATCGAGAATACGCTGGATGAATCCTCAAATCGGATGGGATCGAGATGGCTGCAAATCCAAGAATTCCGGAAAAAGATCAGACATCGGCTGCGGGAGATGCAAGGAATTCGGTGACGATGACGGGAAATCCCGGAGGCCCGTTTTTTATCCGTTCGAAAATCTGGTTCGAAGACAGCTCGGGGGAGGTGATTTTCGGCCTGGGACGCCTGAAAATGCTGGAAGCCATCGAACGAAACGGATCGATTCAGGCTGCCGCCAAAGAGCTGAAAATGAGTTATCGCGCCTTATGGGGCAGAATAACGGCAACCGAAAAACGAATGGGTCGGCAATTGTTGACGCGCAACGTAGGCGGTTCAGCCGGGGGCGGATCCAGGTTGACGCCATTTGCGAAAATACTTCTGGAAAGTTTTCGGGAGATCCATCGACGCATTGCTGTCGAGTCGGACCGGCTGTATCAAACGGAGGTTTTACCGGAAATTACCCGACCGGAGGATTGAGCATGAAGTCCTGGCGGTTTCAATCACATTCTTCCTGACATCGGGCCCGAACGCTGCCCCACCATTTGGTGTAGCACACCGCCCTCGGTTGGACCCTGCCCGAATAAGCGGTAGTGTCTAATTGCATAAGTTAACGATAGTATTTTTGAGTTGGCTGCCTTTGAC
>CAZJXF010000046.1:0-24190 GCA_964549995.1 uncultured Desulfatirhabdium sp.
AATAACGTTGCGGTACGTTCCGCTCAAACAGCGGAGAACTTTGGACTGTCAAGTTTTTGACTTGACAGTCCAAATTTCTTCACTACTTGAGCGGAACATACCACAACACTATTACGTACCTATATGAGGGAGGGGGTTCGGCTTAAAAACAGATAAATTAGGCTTGAGGTCAGCTTCCAGGAAACCATCCGACATCGGTATACCGGATGGCTTCGAACCGTCCGTTCCGGTACACCCTCAGAGGAGGTTGTGCAGACAGTAGTCCCAGAAGAGTACTGCCATCATTTTCGCTCTTTCAGAACTCATGCGATCTATCGAATCATTCTGTCAACGAGCCGAAACCATCAGAAAGATTGGTTGCCGATAGCCGCCTGATGGCTGTAGAATTTTAGATTGTTCGGTGCTTATTCATATTTGGAATATTCTTATCCCCCGCATGTTTTTTCAGGAAGTTAGATCGAAAAGTTACTCCATGTATGTCCATTTCTGTCGAACCCGGATCGCAAAAAGTGGCTTTACCCCCGATTGTGGGGTATTTCCGGGCCTGAGCATGGGGGCGGGTCGATACAGACTGAATGACTTTTTGCGGGACCATCTTTCCTATATCCGCTTTTCGCATCAGACGTTTTCGAGTCCCTCATCCCTTTTCGGCGTTTAAACCATACGATCCCGATCGACACTCCGAACACACTCCCTATCCCGCAGACGGTCCAGAGCGTCACTTTCCCCGCAGGATATATCAGCTTGAGTGGATTCCAGGACGGCTCCACCTGAATGCGTCCTTCCGGCTTCAGATACCGAGGCGGAATGTCCGGTACCCCATTGCGGTCTTCGTCTGAAAACCGTCCCAAATAGCGCGCCAGGGCGATCCATTCCTTGATTTCTCCGGAGCTCTCTCGGCTTCGCTCAAAAACGATGCCTTCCTTCCAGTCCGTCATCGGCGTCCCATCGGCACGCTTGGGCGTCATGACGAGAAGTCCATGGGAAACCCGACTCACATAATCCACCATCTGAGCCGTATAGGAGTTGAGCGCAACCCGATACAGCCGATCGGCTACCGGTGGCTGCCAGGTGCCATTGGAGGATTCCACAAGAATATCCGTCACCCGATCAAACGGCAGGCGGTGCGGATTGTATCGAAAGCGAACCCCCGACACCTGCAGATGGGCATCCCGTTTGAGGCGGGAAATCGTCGTTTCGACCTCCAGAAGCCGTTTGACTTCCGAGCCGTCGAGAAACACGGTGATCAGCGGATACCCCGGCATGCCATCCGGACCGAGCCCCAGGGACAGCACCCGAAACACGTCCTCGACGTGGACAGGGCCGCGAAGCAATCGGTCTCGAATATTGCCAAGAGGCTGAATGGCTATGTGAACGAAGGAAGATTCCACACCCTCGGCCTGGTGAATGGCCTGCCGGAAGGCGTCCGTGATGAGATCCCCCAGGCCGGTCTCCCCGGGATGCTCGTAGGTGGATTCGAGTGTGGGAAAATCATCCGGACTTTCCGCCAGAACCTGCCCGAAATACATGCCGTACACCGACAGAAAATCGCGATCGACGAGCGGTACAGCCGACCGGATCTTCGATGCAACGACCGGATCGCCCGCCACCGTTTCCGTCACCGGAAGCAGCTCATAACGAAGCAGGGTCGGCCGCTCGTTGGGTTTCAGCAACAATTCGATCGCTCCAAGATCGTTTCCGTAACTTCCGGCTGCTCCGATAACCGTCTGTCCGATGCGAAGCGGCTCCGGAAGAACACTGTGGGTATGACCGCTGACAATCACATCGATTTCCGGAACGGCACGAGCCAGCAGCTCATCTTCGGAGTGTTTGGGATTTCCGGAAATACCCGAATGCGAAAGACAAAGAATGACATCGACCCGTTCTTCACGCCGGAGTCTTGCGACCAGCTCCTTGGCTGTCGACATGGCGTCTGAAAAGGTGATCGGTCTGGCGAAAGGGGCATCGACCTGGGCATCCTTCCCCAGAAGTCCGAAGATCCCGATTCGGAATCCCCCCTTCTCCACAACGGTATACGGAACCACCGGATACCGGAGAAACGCTTCCCGGAGGCTTCGATCCCTCGTATCGGATGTGCTGAACACCACATTGGCGGCAACTATCCGAGGAAGCCGCTCTCCCGAAGACAAGGCCGCCACCAGGGATCGGGCAAGACCGTCAGGGAGAAAATCGAAATCGTGGTTTCCGAGGGTCGTCACCTCGTACCCCATCGCTCCCATCAACCGAAGCTCCAGGCTTTTGGAACGAAAGAGCGTATGAAACACGGTTCCCATGCTGAAATCACCGGCGTCTACCACCAGGGTTTCTCCATCATACCGTTGGACGGCTTCCCGGATGCGCCCTGCCAACCGCGCATAGCCGCCGACCTCACGCCCATCCGCCGGATCCCCCGACAGCCGCCGGGGGAGTACCTGAGAATGAAGATCCCCTGTAAACAGCAGCAGGAGCCGCTTCTCCTGCATTCCAACCGCTGCACCGGCATTGGCATGACAGAGGCAGCCAAGCAATAAAAGGAGGATGATCCACCCGAGCGGCATGCGCTTCATGGTCCGCGTGGTCAGTTGAGGTAGCCGCAACACGCCTTACCTTCTCCGTTTTCTCGTTGGAATAGACCATGCACTGGGAGGAACGGGACGCCCCTTCAACCTCCAAACGTTCCCATCCACCCCTTTTCTTTTCTCTCTTCCCGTGTCCCTTTTTTCCTTTTCCCTATCGTCGTATGTTCACCCGAAAGACTCCCTCATTCACCGTCGTAAAGGTGACATGCGACCTTGTGGTTTCGGACCATTCGGGTTTCCGGATAGACGGATTCGCAGATGGGCATTCGCTGGGGACATCGGTTGTGGAAGCGGCAGCCGGGAGGAAGGTCCTGAAAGGATGGAACCGCTCCGGCAATGCTGTGCATGCGCTGCTTCGGAGGGGTATCGAGCCGGGGAACCGCCTGCAGCAATCCCCGGGTGTAGGGATGCATCGGATCGGAAAAGAGCGCCTTCACCGACGACTGCTCGACGATCTTCCCGGCGTACATAACGGCGGCCTCGTCACAGAGCTGGGCCACCACTCCCAAATCGTGGGTGATCCAAAGAACCCCCATGCCGAATTCCCGCTGGAGGTCCCGAATGAGCGCCAACAGCTGGGCCTGAACGGTCACATCCAGGGCGGTCGTCGGCTCGTCGGCAATCAACAGATCGGGCTTTCCGCACAAGGACATGGCGATCATGACCCGCTGCCGCATGCCTCCCGAAAGCTGATGAGGATAACTCATCAGGCACCGATCCGGATCCGCAATACCGACCCGTGCCAGCATGTCCCGGCTCTTCCGTCGAATGGCCGTACGATCCGCCGTAGGCTCGTGCAGCTCAAAGACTTCAGCCATCTGTCGATCGATACGGTGCACGGGATTGAGGGCGGTCATCGGCTCCTGAAAGATCATGGCGATCCGACCGCCTCGAAGCTTTCGAAGCTCGTCCGTAGAAAGTCCCACCATATCCCTGCCGTCGAATTGAATGGAACCCGCTTCGATGCGGGCCCAGGGCTTCGGTAGCAGCCGCATGATGGAAAGGGCGG
Source organism: uncultured Desulfatirhabdium sp. (assembly GCA_964549995.1). Lineage (GTDB taxonomy): Bacteria > Desulfobacterota > Desulfobacteria > Desulfobacterales > Desulfatirhabdiaceae > Desulfatirhabdium. The sequence continues at coordinate 3,589 of CAZJXF010000046.1, forward strand.
TGACACTTTTTCCGGAACCCGATTCTCCGACCAATCCCAGAATGCTTCCCGATGCAATATCGAGGTCGATGCCATCGACAACCCGAACCCCCCCCGCTTCGGTTTCAAAGGAAACGGCCAGCCCCCGAATGGACAGCAGCAGCTTTTCCGTCATGCAATCTCCGAACGGCTTTGGAAAGGTTTCATTTGCGAATCTTTATGAGCGGCGATACGATACGAGCAAGAAGCGTCGTGCATGTGTGCATAAGGGCGGGCGGAGGTCCGTGCGTATTGCCCTATGCCTTCTCACAACGCCGTCACAAGGGTACCGGACAAGGGAAGCATACACGTTCACACGACGCACGCTGCATTTTCCATGATGTATGGCGAGACCATCATGAAACACCGCCTCTTCGACCTACGGATTGCTATCATCCTTCTGATGCTGCCGTCCATCGGCCTTTCACAGCAGCAGCAGTCGCCTCCCCTCGCGGCCTCTCGCTTCATCGCCTACACGCCACGAAGCTTTTCCGTCACTCGGGGCAATGTAACTCCCGCAACGGCCGAAGGGATTCGCGCCGATCTGCTTCTCATGAAACCTTGGTTCGACGGCATCGTGACCTATTCGACCACCAACGGCGTGGAGCAGGTTCCACGTATCGCCCGGGAACTGGGATACCGTGCGGTTTTGCTCGGCATCTGGGATCCCACTTCCAGCGATGAGTTGCAAAAGGCCTTCGTCGAGATCGCCCGAACCGGCGGGGTCGTAACCGGTGTGATCGTAGGAAATGAAGGACTGTATGCCAAACGCTACCATCCGAATGCCGTTCTCGACGCACAGGCCGAAATTCGACAGCAGTTTCCAACCCTACCGGTTTCCACATCCGAACCCTTTTTCCTGATGGTTCAGGAAGAACACCGGGCGTTTTTCGGATCCCAGTCGTTTCTGGCGCCCAACATCCACCCGGTTTTCGAACCCTGGTTTCAACCGAATCTCTCCAGGGAAGCGGCGGAAATGGTGGTATCGGTCGCCCAAAAATTACAGTTCATCTATCCTGGAAAAACGATTCTCATCCACGAAACGGGAATGCCATCGGGTCCGGATCGCCTTGGCTACTGCCCCGAAAGCCAGCTGTCTTTCTGGAAGCAGCTTCAGGAAAACTTGCACAGTCTACCGGGTATCCGTCCGGTTTTTTTCGAAGCCTTCGATGCCCCCTGGAAACCCGGCGTCATGGCCGAAACCTTTCCCGGAAACCACAGCACCGAATCCTTCTGGGGGTTCTGGGATGACCGAGGCATTGCCAAACCCGTTCTTCACATCCTTTCACCCGAAAAACGCTGATCTCGTTTCCCTGATGGCCTCGCAAAAAGTCGCCGTCCACCGATATGCATTCAATGCCGTGCTTCCAACTGGCGAGCGGGCGGTGTTTTGCGAAGCAGCGGAAACGTGTTTGAAGCAGCCGGAGATCGTTGGATCGGGCGGACACACTTTATCGATTTTGGATTGAAAATCCAGATGATGCCTTTTAGAAACCCAAAGTTCCTATCTTGGCCATCCGCCCGATCCTACGAGATCGGGCTGCTGAGTTTTTCCGCTGCTGAGCAAAAAATCCGCCCGCTCGCCTGTGGGTCAATCAAGGATATCTGACTTTTTGCGAGGCCATCTTCCATGAACATCCGACCCAAGCCTGTCCATCCACCGGCAGCCATCTACCAGACGTCCCTCCTTCCCTCGGCCTCGGACATTGCCGAACACATCGATGCGGCCCTCGCGGAAGCGGGTCGACCGGTAACCATTTATTTCCGGGCCGATGACATCGCCATTCCCGAACCGCCCCTCCTTCGGCTGCTCGAAGCCTTTTCGGTGCATCGCATGCCGCTTGCCTTGGCGCTCGTGCCCGCCTGGCTCACCCCTTCGCGATGGGCCGTCTTCCAACGATGGGATGCGGAGCACCCGGATCTGTGGTGCTGGCACACCCACGGCTGGCGCCATGTCAACCATGAAGCGGTCGGTCGGAAAAGCGAATTCGGGTCGTCGCGGCTTCCAGCGGAGATGCGAAACGATCTGATACAGGGAATGACGAGACTTCGGGATCTGCTGGGCGATCGGTTCTCCCCGATCTTCACCCCGCCTTGGAACCGCTGCAGCAGGGAGGCCATGGAGGAATTGCAATCTTTGGGATACCTTGCCGTTTCACGGGATTTCGGCGCAACGCCTCCGCCCCCGCATCCCTTGGTCGACATCCCGGTTGACGTCGATCTGCACACGAGAAAGGAACGGTCGGTTTCGGATGGATGGAGAGCCCTGTTTCCGCAAATGAGGAACGCCTTCGATCGGGGAAGCTGCGGATTCATGATCCATCATCAGCGAATGAATGAAAGCGCCTTCCGATTTCTCGAGGATCTGCTCGGTGTATTGAGCGCGCATCCGTCCATTCGTCCGGTAAACATGAACGCCCTTCCGGATCGCCGATCTTCGGCATCTTCTCAGAACGACTTCCGCAGCTCTTCCACCCGTCGGTTCAGCTGATGCACCTTCTGTTGGATGTCCTCCAGCCGGTTCAGGGATTGGGCCTTGTCCTGCTGATGGGCTGCCGCAAACCGGGATATTTCGGAAATGTCGGCCGCATAGGATTGGAATTTTTCCACGAGACTGTCAAACAGCGCATCCGCCGTTCGATCCGCCAGCTTCAGGACGTATTGGAATTTAATGTTCTCCCGATAGTCCTTGAAATGACTGATCAGGGATTTCATGGTTTCGCTTTTCATCCGTTCGACGGCCGCCTGAAGGGCCTGAAGGCTGTCCTCTTCATGGCTGTGGAAAGGTTTTTTAAGGACGCGTTTAATCAACGTCAGAAAGGAATAGACCCCCAGCCGAAGCACGGCCTCCGATTGGATCCTGGCGGAATACCGAAGCGCCACCTCACCCTGCGGAAGTTTGATGCCGCATGCCGACTTCACCCGGTCGAGATCGAAGAGACGGGAGGATTGCCGGCCCATCGTTTCGTCACATCCAATACCCACCTGCTGCAGGGACGTGCGGTATTCCATCAGGGCTTCCTGCAGCAGCCCCTCGAAGGGAGCGGCCAGCTCCTCGAACGATTGGGTGATCATTTGTTCGATCTTACGGGTGAAGCGGATCACATCGGGGGTCACGCTTTCCGAAACGAAGGTGTCGAGATGCTGCTTGAACGCTTGGTAGGCCTGATAGAGCGCCTGGCGGAAACCGGACTGCCGGACGACGGTTTGGTAGCCTTCCATATCGAATCGGTAGGAGCGAACGCAGGCGGTCATTGCCTTCATCGGCCCATCGGCCCGAGGGTCGAAAAACCCATCGACCTGAACCCGCAACTTCTGATGCAGCTTGGCCAGATGCCCGTCGAGTGTACTCCTCAAGGTGGATTTCAGCTGCAACATGCGCATTTGGTGGCGGTTGATCTTGTTCAGCACAAGCTCGGCACTGGCTGCATCCTGTCCCAACAGATTCTGATGCAGCCCGATCCAGTGCGAAACGGCGGACAGGATTCCCTGGAGCCGGTCCATGGGATTCAGCAGCAACAGGCGGTAGGTTTCCGAGCGGATCTTCCCGTAGAAGACGTCCATAAAGCGGGCGAGTTCACGCTCCGAAAACGAGACGAAGGCTTCATCTTCCATCCATTGATGGAACCGGGCCAGGTCCTTCTCCGTCAATTCCGCTTCGATCGATCGAAACAGGTGGAAGAGGGAGGAAAAGGTGAATACCTCGGGATTCGGCCGAATCAAGGCGATTTCTTCCCGAATCTTGTCGATCAGGGGGTGGAGGGTTTCAAGAGACTCATGCTCGCTGAAATCCCAGTTGACGACAAAGAGAATGTTGTCCAGAATTCCCATCTTCTGGATCATGGAGAGAAACCGGATGTCCGCCCGGCGCAATCCGGTGCGGCTGCTGATGACGTAGACGATGAAATGCGTCATCAACAGGTAGTCCTGGATCATCGCCAGATGGAGCGGATTCGGGGAGTCGCTTCCCTGACAGTCGGCCAGCTCGATCATGCCGCCCAGCCGCTCGGCATCGATCCGCAGCGAAATATCCCGAAGATACACCGCCAGGGCATCGTCCGCCACATAGTCTCGGTGGTCTCCAAACCGGGAGGCATCGAAGCTCAGGCGCTCGCGTCCGTTGCCCACAACCGGCGCCATCCGATCGAAGCCCTTGAGGTAGCAGGACAAGAGAGCGGCGTTCATGTCCCGTGCCCCATCCTGGATCAACCGGTTGGTGTCCAGGGAACCGAGGGCCTGCTGCAGCGCCTGGCGATCCGACGGATTTCGAAGGTCCAAGGGCGTATCGGGATTTTCCCGGTGAACATTCGGCAGCAGCACGCACGCCTGGGTGATCTCGGAATGGATATCCTCCCAGGATTTGACTTCCATCACGGCATTGAGCTGTCTGCCTTCGCGGATCTTCGTGACGATGGATGTGACGACGCCAGCGCCGCGCTTGAGATAATCTCCTCCCAGAAGGGCGTTGATGAAAGTGCTCTTTCCGGATTTAATGGCGCCGACTACAGCGATCCGAATGGTTTCATCCTCAAACTGCAGGCGGATGCTTTCCGCCGTCTTGCGGAAATGTTCCAGATTCTTGCCCTCCAGCCCCGAAACGGACTGTGCGGTAGACAGGATATCCAGAAGGGTCTGGTCGATATCCAGAACATGCGACTTGATTTCTTGAAAAGGATTCATGGGAATACTCGAGCTGTTGGGATGTGGCTGAAACGCCCTTGTAACGTTATTTGGACGAAACGAAGGACCGGATGTTCCACCCGACCAACGTGATGCAAGGTTATAAAAAGATGGGCTCGTAAAAAGTCCAGAAGTCTTATCTGAGTCGCATGGGAGAAGAACCGCCTTTTTCGTTGCATCGGATAAACTCAGCCGCCCGAGCTCGTAAGGACCGGGCATGTAGCCAGACTTCAACGATGGCTGATTGGAATGCAACATCCTGCTATTGTAACAGATATGGATTGCATGCGCATGCCCGGCCCAACGATCTCCGGCGGCTTCAAACAAGTATCCGATGCAACATCAAAAGGCGGTTCTCCCCCCATGCTCAGGCCCCCTTCAGGAACCATAGCTGGAGATTGAACGACTTTATGCGTAATCTCATCGAAGCAAAGCCCAATCAAAACGACCCGCCGGCCGTTGTGGCTGAAGGTGATACAATGTTCGACCCCATTTGTCAAAAGCGATTTCATCGATATTCAGGCATTGCAGACGCATCCGGAACGACAGGAGCCGGACATTCATGACCACCGCAACGACGGAACGCTATCGAGAGAATGCAGAGAAAGCTCTCTCCGACCCGATCCTCAAGAAAGCCCTGAAAGGCTTACAAGATCGGTTGGGAAAAGGGGCACTCCAAGCCTATCGCCACCTGCCGGAAGGAGAGGGACTGCGACATCTGGCCCATGACATCCGCATGAACCATATCGAACACCTCGATGTCCTGCTCGACACCCTGAGCCGCAACATCGAATCCCGGGGAGGAAGAGTCTTTTTCGCATCCGATGCGGCTTCGGCGGCCGCATACATCGTTCAGCTCGCACGAAGCCACGGGGTTCGTAGCGTCGTCAAGGGAAAGTCCATGACGAGCGAGGAAGTCGGCATCAACGCTGCCTTGGAAACGGAAGGGATCGCCGTCACGGAAACCGACCTCGGGGAGTTCATCATCCAGCTGGCCGGAGAATCTCCCTCCCACATCATCGCACCGGCCATTCACAAGACCCGGGAAGACGTCGGCCGACTTTTCGAAACCAAACTCGGCATTTCTTACTCCGACGATCCGCCCACCCTTACCCGGGCGGCCCGAAACCACCTGCGCGCTCGGTTTTTGGCTGCAGACATGGGAATCACCGGCTGCAACCTGGCCTGTGCCGAAACCGGGCAGATCGCTCTCGTATCGAACGAAGGCAACATTCGGATGGCGACAACCCTGCCTCGGATCCACGTCGCCATCATGGGCATGGAACGCGTCTGCGCAACGCGCGACGAGCAATTGCTGCTGCTTCGCCTTCTCAGCAGGGGGGCATCGGCCCAGAAAATGGGCGGATACGTCTCCTTTTTAGCTGGGCCTCGACGGGAAGGGTTTTGGGACGGCCCGGAGGAATTTCATCTGGTCATTCTCGACAACGGCCGTTCCCGCATTTTGGCAGATCCCGTCTTCCGGGAAGTGCTCTGCTGCATCCGCTGCGGCGGCTGCCTCAATGTCTGCCCCGTCTACGCCCGGATCGGGGGGCATTCGTACGGGTATGCCTATTGCGGCCCCATCGGAGCCGTCGTCACGCCTCTTCTGACAAATATCGAGCGATCGAAACACCTCTTCCATGGGGAAACCCTCTGCGGCGCCTGCAGGGATGTCTGTCCGGTGGCCATCGATCTGCCGCGAATGCTGCTTGCGCTGCGCCACGTTCTTGCCGAAGGAAGCCATCGGTGGAACATTCACCCGAAACCATCCCTCGAGCGCTTTGGATACCCCATCTGGGCCTGGGTCATGACCCATCCGAGAGCCTACCAAATGCTGCTCCACGGGGTGCACGTTTTCAGACCGCTGCTCCGCCTGCTTCCGGTTCCTGGATGGATGAAGGCGTTGGGCAGTGGGCAGTAGGCAGTAGGCAGTGGGCAGTAGGGAGAATGTCCTCCAAGCCACCGGAGAAAGGCCTCGGTCAATACGGGCAATCCAAGTCGCTGGAGCGACTTTCGGAGGAATCACCCATGCAGCCGGGGCTACACCCCGCTGAATGAAAGCCTCCACCGCGAAATTCAAAGGAATATGGCGGTATGACAGCGGCCATACTGCCCACTGCCGACTGCCGACTTTCATAGGAATCGTCCATGCAACCCGGGTTTCACCCCGGTTAATGAAAGTCGCAGGGGCAAGCTATAAAAAAATGGGAGCCATCCGCTTTCTTCTGACTTCTGACTTCTGACTTCTGACTTCTGACTCCTGACTCCTGACTTCTGACTCCTGACTTCTGACTCCTGACTTCTGACTTCTGATATTCGACTTTCATAGGAATTGGGGAAAATCCATATGCAAAACAGCAAAACCCTCTTTTTCGAAACCCTACGTGCAGCACTCGATCGAAAGGATGGATTCCTTTCCAAAGAGAAGATGTTTCACCAAAAGGTCTGGTACACCGCGGACTGCACGGAGGACCCGGACATTCTCCGGAAGAACCAGGCCGACTGGATGGCATCCTTCATCGAACAGGCAATCCCTCTTTCGATCGAGACAATGGTTGTCGACACACCGGACGGATTGGCAAAGGCCATAGCGGATATCGCCGTTCGAACCCCGACGGAATGGTTCCCTGTCAAGACCGTTGTCTGCTGCAACCATCCCCTGATCCCGCTCACCGCCATCCAACAGGCTCTGGATGCGCACAGCATCCCCATGTATTTTCCCGGACAAGGTTCGACTTCCACTGTTTGCGGCGGGACATCGACAGAGGACAGCGTACAGGATGCCCCACGACAGCTCCCTGCAGACAGTGAACGCAGGATGGTGCCCACCGACCTCAGGATGGATTTTCGACAGAAGTGTGCGGAGGCAACCCTCGGCATCTTCACGGCTGATGCCGCCATCGCCGAATCGGCGACCCTGGTTCTGCGCACCACCCCCGATTGCCCCCGAATCGTATCGCTGCTGCCGTCCGCATCCATCGCCATCGTTCCGTTCGGTTGCATTTTCGATACGTTTTCGCGGTTGTCTGCCCATCTGGCCCGAAACCCTGCACCGGACGGCATGACGTTCATCACCGGCCCCAGCAAGACGGCGGACATCGAGGCCGTCATGGTACCGGGCGCTCACGGCCCCCGTAGTCTGTATGTGCTGTTTGTCACGAATGAGGGCTTCGCAAAAGTCGCCATCCACTGTCCACTTTTCTCTTGACGAAATCCTTCCGCGCTGTAATGTAGCTATCCTGAATCCGATCCATTTCTTTTCGGCTGTTTCAGCGACAGTAGGGGGTTTCAACCCGCTTCGGCAATTCGTGTCTTTCCGAACCCATCAAAGGAGGTCATCGATGAACAGAAGCATCCGTTCCGTATTCGCCATCTTGTGTTTCATCCTCATGCTGGCCACACCCGGACTTGCCGCAGACACGATCAAGGTCGGCCTCATCGACTGTTACAGCGGACCTCCCAGCACCTACACGAACGATGTCCGGGATGCCTTCAAGCTCGCCGTGGACGCCATCAACGCCAAAGGCGGCATCCTTGGAAAGAAGGTCGAGTTTCAGACCCGGGACACCAAATTCAAGGTCGATCTCGGCATTGCGGCTGCCAAGGAACTCATCATGAAGGAAAACGTCAACCTGCTGATGGGAACGATCAACAGCGCCGAAGCCCTGGCCATTTCCGACATCTGCAAGGCCGAAAAGATTCCGCTTCTGGTCACGTTCTCGAAAAGCGAGGCAATCACGGGCGCCAAGGGACATCGCTATGTCTTTTCCTTCACCGAGAATACGGCCATGGCCGGAAAGGCGGCAGCCGTCGGACTTGCCAAGAAACCCTACGTCAAATACTGGATTGCCGGTGACGACTACGAATACGGTCATGCCATCGGAAACGCCGTATGGGAGAATCTCAAAAAACTCAACCCCAAGGCGGAGTTGCTGGGACAGACCTGGTGGAAGGTCGGCGAGCCGGATTTCACCCCCTACATCTCCTCCATTCTGGCCGCCAAACCCGATGCCGTCATCGTGGCTACGGGTGGTGCAAGCTGCGTTCCCTTTCTGAAGGCGGCCAAAGCTACCGGCTTCAATGAAAAAGTCCCCTTCTTCATGCACACGGCAACGGAGCTGTCCACGCTGCAGCCGCTGGGCCTCGACGCACCCGAAGGGGTCATCGGCACATCGAATTACTTTTTCTATTATCCGCAGACCCCGGAAAACAAACAGTTCGCCGATGAATTCCAGAAGGCCTACGGCAGACCGCCCAAGGTCGGCGCTCTTTACGGGTACATCACGGCGATGTTCATGAAAAAAGCCTACGAAAAGGCCGGCGCGATCGACACCGAAAAATTCGTCGACGCCCTCGAAGGTCTTTCCGTCGACAGCCCGATCGGTCCTTTGACGATGCGGGCCTATGATCATCAGGTCATGCTGCCCATGTACATGGGGGTGACCAAAAAAGAACCCGGATACGATTTCCTGGTCGCCTCCGATATCGTCACCATTCCTGGAGAGGCCGTCATGCCCAGCATCGAAGACATCCAGAAGGCCCGGAAACAATAGATGGCTGAAGCAGGCTCGTTCGCACTTCAGACGGTTCTCCAGCAGCTTCTGGTAGGACTGAGCCGGACGACGATTCTGTTCATCGTCGCCTCCGGCATGAGTCTCGTGTTGGGAGTGCTGCGCATTCCGAATCTGGCCCACGGGTCGTTCTACATGATCGGCGCGTTTCTGGCCTACAGCGTATCGGCAGCCATCGGTTCGACGATGGGTTTCTGGGCAGCCGTTCTGGTGGCGCCGATCGGTGTGGCCGTATTGAGCTTCGCGATCGAAAGAGGTCTTTTTCGCCATCTCTACGATCGGGAACACCTGATGCTGTTGTTGTTCACGTTTTCGTTCACGCTCGTGTTCTCCGATCTCGTCAAATGGATCTGGGGTTCCGACTACCGTTCGATGCCCGTTCCGGAGATGTTTCAGGGAAGCATCCAGGTGATGGGGCTGACGCTTCCGCTCTACAATGCCTTTCTTCTGGCCGTCGGACCTGTGGTCGCCGTCGGTCTGTGGCTGCTTACGCAGAAGACGAAGATCGGTAAGATCGCCCGGGCTGCAGCAGTCGATCGGGAAATGGTCGATGCCATCGGCATCAACGTTCAGATGGTCTACAGCGTTGTCTTCGTTATCGGCTGTTTCCTGGCGGGGCTTGGGGGCGCGCTCGTGGCCCCGACCCAGAACATCACCCAGGGCATGGATCACGGCATCATCATGGAAACCTTTCTGATCGTGATCGTTGGGGGGCTGGGCAACATCTGGGGCGCACTCACCGGGGCTCTCGTCTTCGGGCTCAGCCATGCCATCGGGATCATGGTGTTTCCCCAGTTTGCCATCGTCATCCCCTATCTGGCCGTGGTGGTCATCCTGATGTTTCGGCCCCGCGGACTTCTGAAATCCATCTGGTGATCATGGAAACATCCTCCCGGTATCCATCGTCATCCATCGTCGTACCCATCGTCACCCTCGTCATCCTGACCTGTATCCCGCTGGTCGGATCCCGGTTTTTCATCTACCTTGTTTCGGGCATTCTGGTGACGGGCCTTTTGGCAACCAGCCTCAACCTCGTACTCGGATTCGGCGGCATGTACCAGTTCCACCATGCCGTCTTCTACGGTACGGGGGCCTACTGCACGGCCCTGTTTCTGACGAAGACATCCCTTTCTCCCTGGGTGGCCTTTCTTGCGGCACCCATCGGCGCATCCCTCCTCGGGCTGGTCATTGGAACCATCTGTGTGCGGCTGTCCAAACTCTATTTCGGCATGCTCCAGATTTCGCTCGGCTCACTCGTTTGGGCGGTCGTTTACCGCTGGTATGGATTTACCGGGGGAGACGACGGCATTCACGGCATTCCCCTGCCTTCGTCGATTTCGGGCGGAAAGCCGGCCTACTATGCGGTGCTGTTGACCGTCACCGTCTGTTTCTTTCTGCTGCATCGCATCGTCGAATCCCCTTTCGGCCGGATATTCCAGGCGATCCGGGACAACCCCGTCCGGTGCGAGGCCGTCGGCATCCCGGTCCAACGCCATCAGTTGATCGGTCAGGTCCTGGCCGCCGCTTTCGCCGGTGTGGCCGGATCGCTGTTCGTCGTCGTCGAGGGGTCGGTGTTTCCGGACATGCTCTTCTGGACCCTGTCTTTGGAGATTCTCATCATGTGTCTTCTCGGCGGCTGGTTCCGTTTCTGGGGACCCATGGTCGGTGCCGCCATCATCGTGTGTCTTCGCACCTATGTCGGCTCATATACAGAATACTGGACCTTGATTCTCGGCGTGTTCCTGATGCTCATCATCTTCTTTCTGCCGGACGGGGTTCTCGGTCTGGCGGAACGGTTGACCCGCCGGGATGCCAAGATCCCGTCCACCTGAGGGTTCATCATCCCCCTATGCTCCACGTCGAAAACCTCCAGAAATCCTTCGAAGGCTTCATGGCCGTCTTCGACGCCCGCCTCGACGTCGCCCAAGGGGACATCGTCGCAGTCATCGGCCCGAACGGCGCCGGTAAGACCACCCTGTTCAATCTGATCACCGGACAGCTTCGGCCTGATCGCGGTCGTGTTCTATTTAAGGGAGAAGACATCACGGGGCTTGCACCCTACCGCATCTGCGAACGGGGCATCTGCCGATCTTTTCAGATCGTCAACATCTTCCCGCGGTTGAGCGTGTTCGAAAACGTCCAGGTAGCCGTGCTGACCCATCAGAAGCGGACGCTCGATCTGATGAAACCGTCCCGAAACCAGGGCGTCGCCGAAACCGAGCACATCCTTGCCGGCGTAGGACTCCTCGAGCACAGGGACCGCAAGGCCGGCACCCTGTCGCATGGAGATCAGAAGGTGCTCGAGATGGCCATCGCCCTTGGAAACGAACCGGATCTGCTCATCCTCGACGAGCCGACGGCAGGCATGTCCCCGGAAGAAACGGCCCACTGCCTGACATTGATGAAGCGGCTTTCCTCAGAAACAGGGGTTACCATTCTGTTTTGCGAACACGACATGGAAATGGTGTTCGCCGTTTCGACCAGCATCATGGTGATGCAGCAGGGAAAAACGATCATCCAGGATACGCCGGAAGCCGTGCGCGCTTGCAGAGAAGTGCAGGAAGCCTATCTGGGGGAATGATGCTGCTTGAAGTCGAAGCCATTCACAGCTACTATGGAGACAGCCACATCCTCTTCGATGTGTCGCTGAACATCGACGATCGGGAGATCGTTTGCCTTCTGGGCCGAAACGGCGCCGGTAAAAGCACTACCATGAAGAGCATCATCGGGCTCGTTCCGCCGAGGCAGGGAGCTGTCCGGTTTCGAGGAACCCGATGCGATGGATGGAAACCTTATCGGATCGCTCGACTCGGCGTCGGTTTCGTGCCGGACGATCGACGGGTGTTCGCGGATCTTACGGTCGGTGAAAACCTCGAGATCGTCGTTCGGAAAGATACCCCCGAAGGGCCTTGGAACAAGGACGCCGTCTACGATTTCTTTCCGGCACTACGAAAGATCGACAAGCGACGGGCCGGTTTTTTGAGCGGGGGGGAACAGCAGATGCTGACCATCGCCCGGGCCCTTATGACCAACCCGAGCCTGCTACTGTTGGATGAGCCTACCGAAGGGCTCGCCCCTCTGGTCGTCGGGATGCTGGCCGAGCGGATCGTCGAACTCAAAGAACGGGGGCTTGCGGTCTTATTGGCTGAACAAAACCAGAAAGTCGCCCTCGACATCTCCGATCGGGCCTACCTGATCGATAACGGAGCGGTGCGGTTTTCCGGAAGCATCGAAACGCTTCGCAGCAGGCCGGATGTGCTGAAAGCGTCATTGGGAGTGTAACATGAAACCATCTGAACCACAGGAGGATTTACGCCACTGGATCGGAAGGGATCGGTTTGCGGAACTCATCGGGATCGATCTGGTGGAAGTCCGGCCGGGATATGCCAAGGCAACACTGGCCATCGACGAACGCCACCTGAACGGATTCGGCATGACCCAGGGCGGTGCCGTCTTCACGCTCGCCGATCTTGCCTTCGCCGCAGCATCCAATTCGCATGGGATTCCGGCCGTGGCCATCAGCGTCAATATCTTCTTCCTCAAGGCGACAACGAGCGGCTCCCTCCTGACGGCAGAGGGTAGAGAGCTCTCCAGAAATCCGAAACTCGCCACCTATCAGATCGACGTCCACGATCAGGATGGGGAGCGCGTCGCGAGTTTTCAGGGAATGGTCTACCGCAAGCGATCGTCGAAGGGGCACCCATCCAGGCCGAATGAACGCCCATGAAACCGTCCTACCTCGAAAGCCTGCACAGCGGACACCTCCAGGAGCGTTTGGAGGCCGCTTGCTCCCGTCTGGAAGCCTGTGACCTCTGCCCGAGACGATGCGGCGTCAACCGCCTGAGGGGAGAGACGGGCATTTGTCGTACCGGGCGGAACGCTTGGGTATCCGATGCAGACGCCCATTTCGGTGAGGAGGCCCCCCTCGTCGGCACCCATGGATCGGGAACGATCTTCTTCACCCACTGCAGCCTGGGTTGCTGCTTCTGCCAGAACTGGGAGATCAGCCATCTTGGAGCCGGAACGGAAGTCTCGGCCGAAACGCTTGCGGCATCGATGCTTAGGCTCCAGGAAAAGGGCTGCCACAACATCAATCTGGTCACCCCCTCCCATGTCGTCCCCCAGATCTTGGAAGCAGTGATGATTGCCGCAGAACAGGGCCTTCGGATTCCGCTCGTCTACAACACGAGCGCCTATGACCGCGTCGAAACCCTGGCCCTCTTAGATGGCGTCGTCGATATCTATATGCCCGATTTCAAGTTTTGGGATGCCGAAATCGCACGACGGACCTGCGATGCAACCGATTATCCCGATAGTGCGAAGGCAGCCATTCGGGAAATGCATCGTCAAGTCGGGGATCTTACCTTGGATGCCGAGGGCCTGGCCGTCAAGGGTCTTCTCGTGCGCCACCTCGTTCTCCCGGAGAACCTGGCCGGAACCGATCGCGTCATGACCTTTCTGGCAAACGAAATTTCCCGGAACACCTATGTCAACATCATGAGCCAGTACCATCCATGCGGCACGGCGTCCAGCATTCCCGCACTGGAACGAAGGATCACGACCGCGGAATTCGAGGCAGCCATCGACATGGCCCGGAAGGCCGGCATCCATCGGCTGGATCGGCGCAGAAGAGCCTTCATCGTATGGTAGTGGCGCTGGACCGGCTTGATCCGCGGATCAAATGGCTCGTCTTGATTGCTGTCGGTCTGATCGGCTCTTGGACGACCCTTTCGTGGTTGGTTGCCTTGGTCGTCGTCCTTCTGTGGATGCTTCGCCCCCACCCGGCCCGCTCCTTCCGGTACTCTCCAAAAGCCCTCCTGTCCTTCGGCGTTGTTCTGACCGGCATTTTTCTCGTCCGCAGCATCGATCTGCAGGTCGGCTGGCAGGATGTGCACGTTGAGATTCCTCCCGAACGGGTTCGGGATGGCCTTCGTATTTGCCTGCACCTTGCAGCCGTCGGGCTGACGGGCGCCTGGATCGCCCTATCGACGCCCATGAACCAGCTCAAAGCAGCTGTGGAATGGGTCCTGCGCCCCATCCCCTTCATCGACGAACGAACCGTTTCGACACTGCTCGGACTGATGGTTCGGTTCATTCCGGAAATCTGGGTGCTGGCAAACGAGACGCTCCAAGCTCAAGCGGCCCGTTTCATGGGACATCCCCCTTCTCCCCTTTCCCGCATCCGCTCTTTTGTGGTCATCCTGATCCGAAAAATCCTTCTCACGGCAGACAAACTCTCCGATGCCATGGCCGCCCGCTGTTTCAGCGAGGTACGCACCGGCTTCGAACTCGAGCTGAAGCGGCTCGATTACGTCATGCTCTTCCTCGTCCTCGCAACCCTCCTTCTGGCGTTCGTCCTGCGCTGACCTCCGCTTGATAGACTCGCAAATAGTCGATGAATCTCCAGATATGGAACGGCATATCATTTGCTATTCATCTGATATCGGAAGGTCTGTGTCGGGACGGCCCTTGGAACTTCGGAAAGGGAAAACGTCGACTTTCCTGTTTGAAACCCATTGATTTTCAAATAGATCGCTATCCCGGATGATTTTCCAACAAAAATGCTTTCCGAAGGCTCTATAGGAATGGGTCTCCGAACAACGACAAATCTGTTGATACCCCTGCGGTTTGTGCGACATATTTGTCGAATCGATTCCGATTCATATTTTGATGGCCTCGCAAAAAGTCGATCTACCCCCGATTGTGGGGAATTTCTGTGCCTGAGCATGGGGGAAGACACGCCTTTTGATGTTGCATCGGATACTTGTTTGAAGCCGCCGGAGATCGTTGGGTCGGGCATGCGATTCCCAGCCATATCTGTATGAAAAACAAGATATTGCATTCCAATAACCCATCGCTGAAGTCTGGCCACATGCCCGACCCTTACGAGCTCGGGCGGCTGAGTTTATCCGATGCAACGAAAAAGGCGTGTCTTCTCCCATGCGACTCGGATGAGACTTGTGGACTTTTTGCGAGTCCATCATCTTTTCCATGCGGATGGATCTCGGCTCGAACCCTGTAGATGAAAATCCGCTCATCATTCCGAGCCGATACAGGAAAGACATACCAAGGAAGCATGCACTTTCGCACTCCACATCTTGCACTTTTACGACAAGATGCTTCACCGCTTTTCAGAAGGAGATTGAATCGCCATGCCCAAAGCACCGCCCCAACGAATGGTCGTTCTCTATTGCAGCAGGGGGGGACTTTCCGCCACCGAAGCGAAAACCGTACAGGAAACCTTCGGCAACGACTCGGTTCATCTCGTTGCCATGCCCTGTTCCAGCAAGGTGGACGTCCCCCATGTATTGAACCTTCTTTCCAAAGGGGTGGACCTTGTGCTGGTTTTGGCGTGTCCGGAAGGGGCCTGCCAGTTTCTGGTGGGAAACGTCCGGGCGGAGAAGCGGATCCGCCATATCCAACAACTTCTCCTGTCTGCCGGTATCGAAAACAAGCGTGTCGGTTTGGTTCGGGGCGATCGTTTCAACGCACAAGCCGTTGTCGACCAGATCGCGATGCATACCAAGAGCGCCCATGAATCGGCAGCCCGGTCACTTCCTTAAACCCATTCCGTATAGCTTGTCACCGTATGGTATCGCCCCCATCAAAGGAGTCGAACGATCATGATCATCGCCGAATGGAAACCGATTGCCGAAATTGTGGCACGGCTCGAAGGATGCCGAAGCATCCTGGTGGCCGGATGTGCAACGTGTGTCGCTGAATGTGCGGCTGGAGGAGAGCGGGAAGTCGAAAGCCTTGCCCCATTGATCCAGATGGCACTCACGCAGAAAGGGCATACCGTGGAAGTTCTCACGGCAACCCTGGAGCGGCAATGCGAGCCTGAATTCATCGAACCCCTATTTCCCCGGATGGAAACCGTGGATGCCGTTGTCAGTATCGCTTGCGGCATCGGCATTCAGACCCTGGGAGACCGGTTCGACCCCATTCCGGTCTATCCCGGGGTCAACACGACATCTCTGGCCGTCCGGGAGCAGCCCGGACGGTGGTCTGTCCGATGCGAGGCATGCGGCAGTTGTGTTCTGGGGGATACCTTCGGACTTTGTCCCATCGCCCGATGCGCTAAAAGCCTGTTGAACGGGCCCTGCGGTGGAACCCGGGAAAACGGAACATGCGAAGTCAATGGGGATGTGGATTGCATTTGGCTCAAGATTTACGAGCGGGCCATGGCTCGTGGAAAACTGGAAGCACTGTTGGGGATTCAACCGACCCGAAACTGGAGCAATTCCCGGCATGGTGGACAAAAAGTCATGATCAGGGAGGAGTTGCGACCATGAATACAAAAGCCGGGTCCAAACTCGAAAAGGTATTGAAGGCCGGCGAATTCGCCGTGACGGTCGAGGTCGGACCTCCTCGGGGGCCGAACGCCGGAGCGGTCATCGACAAGGCACGTCTTCTCGCTGGCATTGCCGACGGCTACAACGTCACGGATAACCAGACAGCTGTCGTTCGGATGTCGAGCATTGCAGCTTCCAAAATTCTGTTGGATGAAGGTCTCGAGCCCGTCATGCAGATGGTTTGCCGGGACAGAAACCGCATCGCCATGCAATCGGATCTTCTCGGCGCATCGGCCCTCGGCATCCGCAACGTTCTATGCCTGTCCGGAGATCACCAGAAGGCAAGCGCCATCGGCAAGCTCAAGGGACATCCCGGTGCGAAAAACGTGTACGACATCGATTCCATCCAATTGGTTTCCATGGTAGCCGGCATGCGGGACAAGGCGGTACAGGAAGGAGGGGATCCCCTGACGGAACCTACCCCCTTCTGGATCGGAGCCGCCTGGACCCCTCTGGCCCCTCCGACGACATTCCGGGCGTTTCGACTGGCCAAAAAGGTGCAGGCCGGTGCGGATTTCATTCAGACCCAGGCCATCTTCGATATACGTGCATTCGCCCATGCCATGCAACAGGCCGTCGATCTTGGCATCGCCGAAAAGACGTTCATTCTGGGCGGCGTCATCGTCCCCAAATCTGCGGCGATGCTGCGCTACATGCAGCGGAATGTTCCGGGCGTCGTCGTACCGGATGCCTTGATCCACCGCATGGCCCAGGCCAAGGACCCGCTGCAGGAAGGCATTGCGATCACACTCGAGCTGATCGCCGGTCTTCGGGCGACACCGGGGGTAAAGGGGGTTCATCTACAGGCCATCGAAGCGGAGCAACTTCTGCCGGAAATCCTTCAGGCGGCAGGACTGCTGCCACGGCCCAGCGGATTCTGATTTTTAGCGCCTTGCGGCAAGAGAGAGAAACATGCCGAACAAATACCAGATTCATCCCAAACCCGCCCCTCCGGTCTTCGAGCCCATCGCCCGGCTGACGGCCATCGAAGTCGAAGGATGCCTCGGATGCCTGAAATGCGTCAAGCGGGAGTCCTGTGTGTTCCGGGTGTACGATCACCGCAGCTTCAACGCCCAGCAGATCATCGATACCTGTGATACGGAATGCGTCAACTGCATGCGGTGTGTCCAGGAATGCAAGAAGAACATCATCGGCCGGGTGATCAACCCCAGATACCTGGCCATGGGCAATGCCTACTGGACCCCGCAAATGATCGAATCCATTTGGAAAATGGCTGCAACCGGCAAAATTCCCGTATCCGGAGCCGGATACCGGGGACCGTTCTGCGGCCCGGGTTTCGATCAGATGTGGACGGACATGTCCGAAATCGTCCGTCCGACACGAGATGGCATTCATGGCAGGGAGTACATCAGTACGTTGGTGGAGCTGGGTCGAAAGCCGGCCCATCTGCGTTTCGATGCAGCGGGACGTCTGGAAACCGAGATGCCCCCCTGTATCGAGATTCCTCTGCCGATCTTGCTCGAGAGCCCCGATCGCTCCCTGCTCTGCGATGCTTCGCTCGAGGCGATCGTCCAGGCGGCGGCGCAAGTCGGTACACTTGCGATCCTGGATCATGCGGATGCCGTTGGTCATCTCCGACATTGGTCCAATTCCTTGATGGTTCGATGCCATCCGAAGACGGATGCCCTGGATCGGCTCGGGCCGGTGGCTGGAATCGTGGTCCCGGACGGTGAGGATGTGCTCGAATCCCTCGCCGCTGTCAAGAACTGGCGATCCGATGCCGTCACGGCAGTCCGTATCCCTCTCGATGAACATGCCGTCGATCGGGCCCTCTTTCTGGCCGGTCGGAAGGCCGAAATCCTCTATCTGAGTGCCGACGATTCCGGCAGAGGAAGGGGTTCCGAAGCGAACGTTTTTGTCACGCACCTGATGCGACGGATTCATCTGGCACTGGTCGATGCCTGCCTTCGGGAAGAAGTCACGATCCTCATCTCCGGAGGGATCGGCATGGCGGAACATGTCGCCAAGATCGTGATCTGCGGAGCGGATGCCGTATGCATCGATACGGCGCTTCGGGCCGCTATGGAAAGTCGGCTCGAATCCATCTCTCCGGATGGTTTCGTCGATCCACCCAAGAGCGGAAAACTTCCCGTCGCCCATGCTACACAGCGCATCGTCAATCTCTTGGCTGCCTGGCATGCCCAGTTGCTCGAGATCATGGGTGCGATGGGTATGCGAGAAGTGCGAAGGCTCCGGGGTGAAGTCGGGCGGGCCATGTTCTTCGATGACCTGGAAAAAGGCCATTTTGCCCCGGTTTTCGGGAAAAAGCGGCCCGATGCGGCTCCACCGGAAGCCGATTACCTGCCGGACACCATCGACTGGGTCTATCCCGTAAAGGATGGCTCGGCCACGACATGTCCATCCCGATTCCGGAATCCCTTCGGGAAATATCGGGTCACCCGTTCCGCTGTCTGTATCGCCTGCGGCAAATGCGCAGAGGTCTGCGCCTACGGTGTTCATGTAAAAGCCGGTGGTCGGCTGTTGGCCCCCCGGTCGGCAAAATGCCGCGGAGCGGATCACTGCCGCAGCATCGGGCGTTTCTGCGGAGACATCTGCCCGACACAGGCCATCCGCGTCGGTGCCGATCCTTCGTTTCAGACCTTCGGCGATCCCCGTTGGCCTGCCGAATTGATCGTTGCCACCTGGCTTCAGGCCGAAACCGGCAGACCTCCGGACAACGGTCTCGAATACCGTGTCGGTCGCTCCGGAGGAGGCTTCGACAGAATCGATATCCATTTTCCCGAAACGATACCGAAGTCAGCATTTTCGCCTGCAGATGTGGATCTTTCCATTCCATTGAACCGCCGCTATGGAGATACGAGACCCCGTATCACCATCGGCTTTCCGGTGTATGGCGGCGGAATGAGCTTCGGATCCGTCAGCCTTGCAACCATGGTCTCCCGCGCCATCGCCTACAAGGCATTCAGCTCTTTCACCTGCACCGGTGAAGGCGGATACCCGGAGGCGCTGCTGCCTTACAAGGACCACGTCATCACCCAGGTGGCAACCGGCCTCTTCGGGGTCCGGGAAGAAACCATCCAATGGGCGCCGATCGTGGAATTCAAATATGCCCAGGGCGCAAAACCCGGTCTCGGCGGTCATCTTCTCGGCGACAAGGTCACACCGGCAGTGGCGAAAATGCGGGAAGCGGTGGAAGGAAACGCCCTGTTTTCGCCCTTTCCCTTCCATTCGGTCTATTCCGTGGAGGACCACAAGAAACATATCGATTGGATTCAGGCGACCAATCCGAAGGCCCTCATTTCCGTCAAGGTATCCACACCAACCGATGTCGATATGGTGGCCGTAGGCAGCTACTATGCCGGTGCCCACATCATTCACATCGATGGCTCCTATGGCGGAACCGGTGCGGCTCCGGACATCGCCAAGAAAAACATCGCCATGCCCATCGAATATGCCATTCCCAAGGTACACCAGTTCCTGAAAGACGAAGGTGTCCGGGACCAGATCACCTTGATCGCCTCCGGAGGCATCCGGACGGCATGGGACATCGCCAAGGCCATCGCCCTCGGCGCAGATGGCGTCGTGATCGGAACGGCCGAAATGATTGCCCTCGAATGCATCCGCTGCGCAGCCTGCGAAAGCGGTCGGGGCTGTCCACGGGGCATCGCCACCACCGATCCCGAACTTTCCACCATGTACGGAACGGATTATGCTTCCCAGCGCTTGATCAACCTCTTTCACTCCTTTGCGATTCAGCTGCAGCACATTCTGTGGCGTCTCGGAATGCGAAGCGTTCGTGAGCTGGTCGGCAGAAGCGATTTGCTGGTACATCGGGATTATTTCAAAGGGCGCCCGCTCCCAAGCGGATCAGGAGAGACTCTCTAACGTTTTGGGAGGTTATCAACAGTGATGGTCTCGCAAAAAGTCCACAAGTCTCATTAGAGTCGCATGGGAGGAGACACGCCTTTTTCGTTGCATCGGATAAACTCAGCCGCC
>CAZJXF010000047.1:0-24021 GCA_964549995.1 uncultured Desulfatirhabdium sp.
ATGCAACATCAAAAGGCGGTTCTCCCCCCATGCTCAGGCCCGTCAAGAACCATAGTCGGGGATGAAGCGACTTTTTTTTGAGACCATCATTCATTACCGGATCCGTTGCTGCAGGATTTCGGATAGATCGTGCAGCAACCCGAGCACCCGCTCCGCCAACGGTTCGTCCAACACGCCGCCCATGCCGCAGCTGGGGGTGATGAGTGCCCGCCGCAACAGCAGGTTTCGATCGAATCCTGTGGCCTCGAAGGTGGAAAGACCGTCTTCGAATCGAGCGAGAAGGGTTTCGAGGGTTTCGGTGGCTGCAGCGTTGCGATCGAGGGTCGGCACGATTCCCCATCCCAGCCAGCCGCCTCGCTCGAAGAAGCCGGCAAGCTCTTTTGGGTACAACGTCATGGCCTGAAGATGGTCGTAGGCGTCGAAATCGAGAATGTCGAGTTGAGTTTCCATCAAGAGCGACCAGTCCGTGTTTTCTTCGCAGTGAACGCCTGCCAGTGCCCCAGCCTGGTGAATCACCGAGACGACGGCATCGATGTCGGAAACGACGGCGTCTTTGCCGATCGTGATGTAGGTCTGTTTGCCGAAACCTAAGAGCGACGGCTCGTCGAGAAACACGATGACGGGAAGTCCGAACGGTCGAAACATCTCGATCTGCCACAGGGCCTTCATGGCCACCAGCTTCACGACGACATCGTGCATCTGCTCGTCGTAGTAGACGCAGCGCTCTTCGGTGTCGAGCAAATTCGTTCCGAGCGTGAAGGGGCCCGTCACCTGCCCCTTGAGCATCCGAAGCCGTCCGGAAGATTTCCACTCGGGAATGCGCCGGATCATTTCGTAAAAACCTGCGGCCACGTCTTTCGAAAGGCCGAATCCTTCCAGTTCCTTCCGGTCACCCTCCTCCACGACGGCAAGATACCTACGATAGAATTCCGTAAGCTCCGCCGTGGCCTCATCCGAAGCGAGGGACATCCGTATCTTGCCGTCTTGCAGGATGAGCCCCGGCATGCCTTCGGTGAACTGGATCATCATGTTTTCCCGGACCGATCGTTTGGGAAACTGCACCCAGGAAGGGATTTCGGGGGTTGCCGCAACCATGAGCCCGGTGGCCTTCGCAACGTCGGTATGGGGCATACTGCCGATGGTGGTGGCCAGGCATCGAGGTTCGATGTGTCGAGCTGTCGTTGCCTTATCAATAACGCTCATAGATTTGCTCCGATAGATGTCATGATGGACCGGCAACATCATACGGCCCCATCCGTTTCCGATTCTATCATTCGTTGTCGATTCATCCAACATTCATGGTAGAGTACTCGGACGATGCAGGCGATCGGAATCGCAAGAATCATTCCAATGATACCGAACTGGGCACCTGCAAGGAGGGCCAGTATCACGGCCAATGGATGAAGCCCAGCTTCTTTCCCCACGATTTTGGGCTGCAGGATGAAACCTTCCACCGCTTGGATGACGGAGAAGAGCAGACCTACGGCAAAGAGTCCGATCCATTTTCCATGCCAATCCATTTCCGTGCTCAGCACAACGATGAGAAGGGCAGGGGTGACACCAATGATCGCACCGAGGTAGGGGATGAATCCACCGATTGCTGCGGCCGTCCCGATTAGAAGACTGTATTGACGAAGACCCGGAAAACCAAAGAAACCAATGCCGAACAGACCCAGAGCGAACAGACTTCCAACGATGACGGAGACGGTCAGTTGTCCTCGAATGAATCCGCCTACCGCTCGATCCATCTTGTCGAGGATGACCAGGACGGTTTCTTTGAACTTTCGGGAAATATGCTGCATGAAAAAGGGCCGGATCCTCTCCCAGTCCAGAACGAGATAGAAATGAATGATCAGAATCAGAGAAAGGGAACCGAAAAAACCGATGACCCATTCGATGCCGGAATAAATGCCGCGGGTGGCCTTTCCAACGGCGGAAACGGAACCTGCAGCAACGGATTTCATCCCGGGAAGAACATGCTGAAGGATACCTTCCAGATGAACCTGCCATTCGGAGACAGCCTGCCGAACAGCTTCCCACCATTGGGCGTCTTTCTGAAAAAAGCCTTGCTCGGTGAAGCGCTTCAAGAGCCGGGGTATTTCCTCACGTACGGCCTGGTTCAGGCGGGACAGTTCCGATAGAATGCCGGGGATGAGGAGCAGGAGAAGTGCGGTGAGGATCATCAGGATGATCACGTAAAGGCAGACCGTTCCGAAAACCCTTCCGAGCTTCAACCGTCGTTGCAGGGCCGATACCACCGGAGCGAACAGATAAGCGAAAAGAAAGGCCACGATGAACGGCGAGAGGACACTGAAAACGGCTGCGATGACCGTACGCAATTGACCGATGGTGTAAATGCCGAAGGTGACTACGGCCATCACTCCGAGAGCGTACACGATCCTTCGCAGAAAGGGGTCCCCGAATCGGATCTCTGTCATGAAGGCCTCATCGGGATTGGGCTACGGTGAAGGCGATGACGTTGACGACGTTTTCCATGTCCGTATCGCGCTGCAGTACATTGAACGGTTTGCTGATGCCCATCAGGAAGGGGCCGACGGCTTTGGCGCCTCCCAAGCGGTTTAGCAGTTTGTAGGCGGCGTTTCCGGCATCGAGATTCGGAAAGACGAGTACGTTGGCCGGTGTGCCGAGTCGGTTGAAGGGGAAGAGCTTGTTCAGAATGTCTTCGCTCACGGCTGTATCCGCCTGCATTTCGCCGTCGATCACCAGATCGGGATTGCGCATCCGGGCGATTTCAACAGCTTTTTCCACCCGTCGGGCATGGGGATGTCGCGTGCTGCCGAAATTGGAAAAGGAGATCATGGCAATGACCGGTTTGATGTCGAAGAACCGCACCATTTCAGCCGAAAGCAGGGCGATTTCGGCCAGATCTTCCGAACTCGGATCGATGTTGACCGTGGTGTCGGCCAGGAAAAGGGTTTGCCCACGGAAAATCATCATGTAAAGGCCGCTGACCTTCGAGACTCCGGGTCGTTTGGGAATGACCTGGAGCACCGGCCGGATCGAATCCGGATAGGACCGGCTGATGCCGTGTACCTGACCGTGTACCAAGCCCTCGTCGACCATCATGGCACCGAAAATGAAGCGGTTTCGAAGCTGCCACCGGGTTTCGGCAGGGGACCATCCCTTGCGGGCGCGTTTGTGGAAAAGCTTCTCGGCGAAGGTGTCGAAGAGCGGGCTTTTCATGTGATCGAGGATATCGATCCCGTCGAGGGAGATGTTCATATCCCGTGCAATGAATCGGATTTCGTCCTCGTTACCGAGAAGCAGCGGATGAGCGATGCCTTCCCGGACGACGTGCTGGGCCGCCCGGATGATCGTCGGATGGTTGCCTTCCGGAAGCACGATCGTTTTCGGATTGCGTTGGGCCATGGAGATGATCTTGCGCATGATTTCCCGCTCGGGCCCCAGTCGGGTTTCCAATACCTGAATGTAGGCTTTGGGACTGGGCAGCTGAATGCGGGCGACCCCACTGTCTACGGCCGCTTGAGCCACAGCCGGGGTGACCGTTAAAAGCACCCGGGAATCGAGGGGTTTGGGAATGATGTAGTCGGGTCCGAAGCGGAAGGGTTTTCCTCCATAGGCCCGGATGACGGAGTCGGGAACGTCTTCCCGGGCGAGTTCCGCCAGTTTGCGGGCTGCAGCCATCTTCATCTCGGCATTGATGGCCTTGGCCCGGACATCGAGAGCTCCCCGGAAAATGAACGGAAACCCGAGAACGTTGTTCACCTGGTTCGGATAATCCGATCGCCCCGTGGCGACGATGGCGTCCGGCCGGATGGATTTGGCCACCTCATAGTCGATTTCCGGATCCGGGTTGGCGAGTGCGAAAATGATGGGTTTTGCAGCAAGGGATTTCAGCATTTCCGGGGTGAACGCGCCTTTGACCGAGAGGCCGACCAGCACATCCGCCCCCCGTGCCGCTTCTTCGAGCGTTCTCGCCTGGGTTTCGGTCGCGAACGCTTCCTTGTAGGGATTCATCCCTTTTTCGCGGCCCTTGTAAATGACGCCCCGGGTATCCACCATCAGGATATTTTCCCGGCGACAACCGATGTCGACATACATGGATGCGCAGGCGATTCCGGCGGCTCCAGCGCCGTTGACGACGATTCGCAGATCTTCCAGTTTCTTTCCGGTGAGATAACAGGCGTTCAGCAGGCCGGCGCTCGAAATGATAGCCGTTCCGTGCTGGTCGTCATGAAACACCGGAATCGACATTTGCTGCTGCAGCTGCTCTTCGATGTAGAAACAATCCGGTGCCTTGATGTCTTCGAGGTTGATGCCCCCGAAGGTGGGTTCGAGCAAGCGAACGGCCCGGATGAATTCGTCGGGATCGGTCGTGTTGATCTCGATATCGAAAACGTCGATGTCTGCAAACCGCTTGAACAGAACGGCCTTGCCCTCCATGACGGGCTTTGCGGCAAGCGGTCCGATATGACCGAGGCCGAGAACCGCCGTGCCATTGGTGATGATGCCGACCAGATTTCCTTTGGAGGTGTAATCGAAGGCGTAGTCTGGAATTCGTTGAATTTCGAGGCAAGGTACGGCGACACCGGGGGTGTAGGCGAAACTGAGGTCATGCTGGGTAAGACAAGGCTTGCTCGGAACCACCTCGATTTTTCCGGGTCGGGGCTCCATATGGTACTGCAGGACTTCCTTCTCGAACGGATTCATGGCAGGCGGCTTTCTTTCGGAGGTTCAGCGGGAGAAAAAACGGAAGCCCCAGGAGTGGCGGGGCTTCCGTTTGCTTCAAGATGCCTCAATACCGATAGTGATCGGGCTTGAAGGGACCGTCCACGGATACGCCCAGATAATCGGCCTGAGCCTGGGTAAGCCGGGTCAGACGCGCGCCGAGCTTATCCAGATGCAAACGGGCCACCTCCTCGTCGAGGGTCTTGGGAAGGGTGTACACCTTCTTTTCGTAGGTGCCGGTGGCCAGTGCGATCTGGGCCAGACACTGGTTGGTGAAGCTTGCGCTCATGACGAAACTGGGGTGCCCTGTAGCGCAGCCGAGGTTGACGAGCCTGCCTTCGGCCAGAACGATGATGGAACGACCGGAGGCAAGGGTCCACTTGTCCACTTGGGGCTTGATGTTCTCTCGTTTGCAGACCGGATTCGATTCGAGATAGCGCATGTCGATCTCGTTGTCGAAATGGCCAATGTTGCAAATGATGGCCTCGTTTTTCATCCGCTCCATGTGTGCACCGGTGATGACCTGGCAGCAACCGGTGGCTGTTACGAAAATATCACCGATCGGGGCGGCCTCTTCCATGGTCAGGACCTGGTAGCCTTCCATCGCCGCCTGAAGGGCGCAGATCGGATCGATTTCCGTGACGATCACCCGGGCACCGAATCCTTTCATCGACTGGGCGCACCCCTTGCCGACATCTCCGTATCCACAGACGACGACGACCTTGCCGGCGACCATGATATCCGTTGCCCGTTTGATCCCGTCGGCCAGCGACTCGCGACAGCCGTAAAGATTGTCGAATTTCGATTTCGTGACCGAGTCGTTCACGTTGAAGGCCGGGAACAGCAGTTCGCCTGCCTTGGCCAGATGATAGAGGCGGTGTACACCGGTGGTGGTTTCTTCGGAAACGCCGCGGATGCGAGCCGCGACACGCTGCCACAACCCCGAATCACTCTGATAGGAGGCCCGCAGGCGATCCATCAAACATTTCATGTCGGGATTCGTATACTCGGCATCGAGAAGCTCCGGCTGGCGTTCGACCTTGACCCCCTGGTGCACATAGAGGGTGGCATCTCCGCCGTCGTCCACAATCAGATCGGGACCGGTGCCGTCGGGCCAGAGCAGGGCCTGCTCCGTGCACCACCAGAATTCTTCGAGGGTTTCGCCTTTCCATGCAAAGACAGCTGCGGAGCCGTTGGCTGCGATGGCTGCAGCCGCATGATCCTGCGTCGAAAAGATGTTGCAGCTCGCCCAGCGAACATCCGCCCCCAGAATCTTCAAGGTTTCGATGAGCATGGCCGTTTGAATGGTCATGTGAAGGCTTCCGGTGATGCGAAGTCCTTTCAAGGGTTGCTGGGGGCCGTATTTTTCACGGACGGCCATCAGTCCGGGCATTTCGTTTTCGGCAAGCCGCATTTCCTTGTTGCCGAATTCCGCAAGGCTAAGATCGGCAACCCGGTAAGGTAGGCTCAGGTTCCGCAGCAGGACGCCGTTCTTGTCACGCTGCAAGGCAATTGATCCATCGTACATAGACGCTTATCTCCTTCATGGGTGAAAATGCGGAAGTTAGTGAAAAGGGAAAAGGGGCGGATGGGAACGATTGGATATTGTAGGGGCGACCCGGCGGGTCGCCCCTACGAGGTTCAACCGAAGCCTACATTCTGAAGATCTGCTGCGGCGTGGGAAGATCACCGGATTTTCGTCGCCAGGAATGATGTTTCAAGCCCATGTGCAGGTATCTTCGGCAAGATGCTTGCGTACGGGATCCGCCTCTTTCACCTTTCATTCGATTACAGCCCGGCCTTTTCTCTCAGCACGGCGGCCATGTTCGTGTGTTCCCAGGTGAATTCCGGTTCCGTTCGGCCGAAGTGACCGTAGGCGGCCGTTTTCTTGTAAATCGGACGCAACAGGTCGAGGTATTCGATGATGGCTGCCGGTCGCAGGTCGAAGGTGTCGAGGATGATTTCCCGGACCTTTTCTTTCGGAATTAGGCCGGTGCCCATCATGTCGATCATGATGGAGACGGGATGTGCAACCCCGATGGCATAGGCGATCTGAAGTTCACATTTTTTGGCGATTCCCGCAGCCACGATGTTCTTTGCAATGTGGCGGGCCATGTAGGAGGCGCTTCGGTCCACCTTCGACGGATCCTTTCCGGAGAAACAGCCGCCGCCGTGGCTGCCCATCCCACCGTAGGTGTCGACGATGATCTTACGACCAGTCAGCCCGCAGTCGGCCATCGGGCCGCCCAGAACGAACTTGCCGGTTGCGTTGATGTAGTATTTGGTATCGCCGTCCATCATTTCCCGCGGGATGATTTTTCGGATGACTTCCTCGATGATGGCTTCCTTGAGGTCTTCGTAGGTGACATCCGCCTTGTGCTGGGCTGCGATGACGATCGTATCGACCCGCTTGGGAGCGCCGTTTTCGTATTCGATCGTGACCTGGGCCTTACCGTCCGGCCTCAGAAAGTCGAGGCTTCCGTTCTTTCGAACGACGGAGAGCCGGTGACACAACTTGTGGGCGAACATCAAGGGCATGGGCATCAATTCAGGCGTTTCGTCGGTGGCATAGCCGAACATGAGCCCTTGGTCTCCGGCGCCCTGGTCCTTGAAGAGTCCTTCGCCCGGGTTGACCCCCTGAGCGATATCCGGGCTTTGGTGGTCGATGGATGTCATGACGGCACAGGTTCGCCAATCGAATCCCATCTGGGAAGAGTGATAACCGATTTCACGGATGGTGTCCCGGGCGATCTGGGGCATTTCCACGTAGCAGGTCGTGGAAATTTCGCCGGCGATGAACACCATACCGGTGGTAACGAGGGTTTCGCAGGCAACCCGGCAATTTCGATCTTGCGCCATGATGGCGTCGAGGATGGAATCCGAAATTTGATCGGCGACTTTGTCGGGATGGCCTTCCGTGACGGATTCCGAGGTGAAGAAAAATTTTTCGTTGGACATGGTTGGTTATCTCCTTTGTCGAGGATGATGATTGGCAGGCCGTGCGGCCTGTCGGGATGGACCGGCGAATGCCGGATCATGACTGCTGCAGGATGCCCATGCAACCCGCAACAGCCGGAACAAACGATCGGCCGTGCGGCTTAGGTTCGGGTTAGGATCGTATTGTCGATCAACCGGGTGGTTCCGACCCGTACCGCAAGCGCCAGCAGTGCTTTGTCTTCGATGGTATCCATCGGCTCCAGCGTTTCGGGATGGCAGATGGCGATGTAATCGATTCGGGTTTCCGGGAACGATTCGATGTATGCCGTTGCGGTGTCGATCAGCCGATGGCTGTCGGTGATTCCCTGATGGAGCATTTCCTGCGCCCGTTTCAGGGAACGCGACAGGCTGAGGGCCGATTCGCGTTGGTGCGGCTTGAGATACGTGTTGCGGGAACTCATGGCGAGGCCGTCCGTTTCCCGAACCGTAGGGGCTGCAACGATATGGACGTCGAGGTCCAGGTCGGCGACCATTTTTCGAATGACGAGCACCTGTTGATAATCTTTCTGACCGAAGACGGCGAAATTGGGCTTGGTGATGTGAAAGAGTTTGGTGACGACGGTGGCCACCCCGCGAAAATGGCCGGGTCTTGAAAGACCGCAGAGATGGTTCGGAAGGGATTCGAGTTCGACGTAGGTCTCGTAATGGGGACCATACAGGTTGTCTGCGGAAGGTGAAAATACATAGTCGACGCCGACGGATGCACACAGGGTGAGATCCCGATCGAGGTCCCGCGGATAGGAGGCCAAATCTTCGTTCGGCCCGAATTGCGTCGGGTTGACAAAAATGCTCGTGACAAGAATGTCTGCGGATTTTCGGGCAAGGCGCATCAGCGACAGATGGCCTTCATGCAGATACCCCATGGTCGGCACCAGACCGATGGTTTTCCCTTCGGATCGGTGTTTGCTGCACAGGGCCTGCATCGTACGTTTGTCTGTGATCGTTTCGATGGTTCGATTCTCCCTTGAAGGCGTGCAGATGGTCTGCCGGCTGCATCGAAAAAGGGACGAACGATGCTTCGGCACAAGGTTTTTCGCCGGTTGATCGTCTGCGGATAATAAGGAAAGCGGCTGGGAATGTCAAATGTCCTATGTGATGATGGACTCGCAAAAAAGTTGCTCCCAGCGGTTTCCCGAATCGGGTTGACTTCACCCTCTGGGTTCCGTTATACAGCGGGGACATTCTCCAGAAAGGAATCGAAACATGATGGAACAACAGCCCAAAGCACCGCAAGCATCGACAGACGACAAGAAGGCCCGGATTCAGCCCCTTCAGCTCAGCATGGACAGCGAGCTCAAATTCCGCTGCCATCCCGGCGTTCCGTGTTTTACGACCTGTTGCAGGAACATCCGTATTCTGCTCACCCCCTACGATATCATCCGGCTCAAGAAAAAACTGGAACTCTCCAGCCAGGAATTTCTGGCGATCTACACCGAACCCAACCTCCTCGAAAAGACCGACCTGCCTGTGGTCACCCTCAAGCTTCTGGATGACGAGCAGCGCTCCTGCCCCTTCGTGCGGGAAGACGGCTGCATTGTCTACTCCCACAGGCCTTCCACCTGCCGATATTATCCGGTCGGAGTCGGTGCCCTCAGCCACAGAGAGCAAACGGAAGAATCCGGTTTTTTCATTCTGATCGAAGAGCCGCACTGCAAGGGATTTCTCGAAGACAAGGTCTGGACTATCCGAGAGTGGCGGAAGGATCAGGGGGTGGATGTCGATGACGATATCAATGCCGAGTGGACGGATTTGATCGTTCGCAAACGATCCTTCCCAAAGAACATCGCCCTGACCGAAAAGACCAAACAGCTTTTCTTCATGGTGAGTTACAACCTCGATGCTTTTCGGGATTTCGTTTTCGAAAGCACGTTTCTCAAGCGCTACGACATCCCCTCCGAGACAGTCGAATCGATTCGAAACGACGACATCGCCTTGCTCAAATTCGGGATGCGGTGGCTCAAATTCATTTTGTACAAGGACGGGGACTTCAAACTGAGGGAAGGCTGATGGAGGAACTGTTTCCGGGGCTGTTTCGCATCGAGGTCCCTTTGCCGCAAAGCCCGTTGCAAAGCCTCAACAGCTACGTCTTTCGGGGGGAAGACCGCCATCTGGTCGTCGATACCGGGTTCAACCGGGATGAGTGTTTCCAGACGCTCTCCGGTGCGCTACAGACACTCGGGCTTTCACCTGAACGGACGGATTTCTTCATCACCCACCTGCATGCCGACCATTACGGCCTGGTCAGCCGTCTGGCGCATCCGGAAAGCCGCATTTTCTTCAGCAGGCCCGACGCCGAAATGTTGGAGACCTGGGAGGGCTTCGAGCCCATGATCGCCTATGCAGCCAAGAACGGTTTTCCGGAAGCGGAACTTCGACAGGCTCTGGCACAGCATCCGGGCAACAAATATGGTACGGACTGGATCCCGGGGCTTTCGGTGCTGCGGGACGGTGAAACCGTTTCCTATGCGGGATATGTGCTTTGCTGTGTGGAGACCCCGGGGCATACCCTCGGTCATGTATGCCTGTACAACGCGGAACACCGCTTTTTGATTGCCGGGGATCACATTCTCGGGGATATCACCCCGAACATTCAGTGCTGGAGCGATGAAGGCGATTTACTGGCGAACTACCTGAAGAGCCTCGAGAAAGTTTCACGGATGGATGTCGTTCAGGTGTTGCCTGGGCATCGAAGCTTGGTTGCAGACTTTCAGGGCAGAATTCAGGAACTGCGACATCACCATGAAGTGAGGCTTCTTGAAATCGAGCGGATTCTGGAGCGAGAAGCATTGTGTGCCTACGATGTGGCCGGCAGGATGACCTGGGATATCCGCTGCGACAGTTGGGAAGATTTCCCGGTGGCCCAGAAATGGTTTGCAACCGGAGAGGCCATTGCCCACCTGCGGTTTCTGGAACGATCCGGAAGAGTTCGACGACAGTCTTCAAACGGTAGAATCGTTTTTGAGCTGAATTCCGGATCGTGACGATGGACGACTTCGCCAAAAGGCTATGAGTCTCCAGCGAGCTGCATGGGGGCGTGCACACCTTTTTCGCTGCCTCGGATCCACGCTGAAGCCCGAATTCCTACGAAAGTCGAATATCAGGAGTCAGAAGTCAGGAGTCAGAAGTCAGAAGAAAGCGGATGGCCCCCATTTCTTGTAGCTTGCTCCTGCGACTTTCATTAAGCGGGGTGAAACCCGGGTTGCATGGCTGATTCCTAAAGGCGACTGTCGTGTCGCCATACTCCTAAGGAATTTGCTCCATCGACTTTCATTATGCGGGGTGCAGCCCCGGCTGCCCGGAGGATTCCTACGAGCGAGCCGGCGATTTGCCTCTACAGACTTACGCACTTTTGCACTAAACACTAAACACTAAACACTAAACACTGAGCACTAAGCACTAAGCACTAAGCACTAAGCACTATGCACTATGCACTATGCAACATCACTTCAACCCAACCAGTGAGAACCTCATGATCCATATCGATCCCGATCGTTGTAAACGTGATTTCATCTGTGTCATGGAATGCCCCACCCGCATTCTGGAGCAAAAAACCAAAGACCAACCGCCCGTGCTTGTCCGGGACGGTGAATCCTTATGCATCCGGTGCGGTCATTGCGTGGCCGTATGCCCGCACGAAGCCTTTTCCCATCGGGATATCCCGCAGGATCAGGTTCTGCCGATCCGATCGGAACATCGGATTTCCATCGAACAGGCCACCCAGTTTCTCAAGTCCCGACGGTCCATTCGGGCCTATCGAAAGAAGCCGGTCGAACAGGAAAAGATTCTGGAAATGCTGGATGTCGCTCGGTTCGCACCTTCCGGGCACAACAACCAACCCGTCTCATGGATCGTGATCCATAATTCGGATGAAGTACGACGGATGACGGATATGGTGGCGGACTGGATGCGTCAGGTGCAGAAGGACAATCCGGCGATGGCCGCCCTATGGCATTTCGATCGGATTCTGGCGGGATATGCCATCGGTATGGACGGCATCTGTCGGCAGGCGCCCCATCTGGTGATCGCCCATGCCGATAAATCGGATGTGACGGCCCCGAATGCCTGCGTGATTGCGGCTGCAACGGCGGAGCTGGCTGCCTCGGCCATGGGGCTTGGGGCGTGCTGGGCAGGGTTCTTCCTGACGGCCGCCATGTTTTGGCCGCCGCTTCATGAAGCACTCGGTTTTCCCAAAGGACACTTTCCCTATGCGGCACTGATGGTGGGATATCCAAAGGTCGCCTACCACCGCATCCCACCTCGAAAACCGCTTTCGGTTGTTTGGAAAACGTGATGAACCGTTTGAATTGGTGTAGGAAAGGAGACTCCTATGGCGGCAATGACGTATCACTGCGAATCCTGTCAGAAGGAAATCAACGTCGCATCTGAAGCTCCGGTGCCGGAGTGCTGCGGAAATCCCATGAAACCAGTGGACCCGCTTCCCGTCTGCGAAATGGCTGTAAGCCCCGAGCACTCTCGACTGGATGGTGGGGAACCCTGTGACGACGGCAGGGCTGGATGAGACGTTGAACGTTTGCGTCGTTGGCTTCTTGCGCGTTCATTCTTGACGGCTTCGCAAAAAGGCCGGATGCTGTGTCGTGCTCCATCCCTCGTCGTTGCGGCGTACGTCTAAGTACGCCTCACTCCTCGGGATTTGCACTCCTTGCCTGCGGCCTTTTTTCGAAGCCGTCCATATGTTGGCCTTTTTGCGAGTCCATCATTCTTTTGTATCCATTGTCTGAAGGAAAGGCATGCGCATCTTCCGGGCCGAGCTTCTTTCCAAATCCGGGATGAGCGCAATCGGTGTGCCCTCGCCATGATGCGATCGCGTGGGGCTGGTCGCTGCCGCCTTTTCCTTTACGATTTGCGATTCGGAGCCACCGTCCGATGAAAACGAACCCCTGGTATTCTTTGCATTTCCGTTTGGTGGGGGCCCTGATCCTGCTCTTGTTTTGGAACACCGTTGTCGGGGCCGAAACCCTTGAAGAGGCTTGGCAGGCCGCCCTTTCCAATGACAACCGCCTGAAGGCCGTCCAGGAATCGGCTGCGGCAGCCGATGAAACGCTCGCTTCGGCGGCAGCCAACCGACTGCCGGCCTTGAAGGGGCAGGCAGCCTACAGCCGGTTGAACCAAACGCCCGAAACCGAAATCACCCTCCCTCGATTTCCCTCGATACCCCTCCCCCTGCTCAAGGACGACTCGTTCTTCGCTTCGGAGATGCAGCTTTCGGTGCCTTTGTTTACGAGCGGCCGCATTTCGAAGGGCATCGAATCCGCACGTGCTGCAGCCGAAGCCTATCGGCAGGAAGTCGAACAGATCCGGCAGCAGGTCAAGTTCGAGGTTGCCGAAGCCTTCGTTCGGGTGTTGCGTGCACAGGCCCTGGTCGATGTGGCCAAAAGCCATGTCGATTCTTTGATTGCCCATCTGCAGGATGTCCTGCGGATGGATCGAGAGGGACTCGTCTCGAGAAACGATGTGCTTTCCGTCGAAGTGGCTCTGGCAGATGCCAAACAATCCTTGCTGCAGGCTGAAAACGGGCTTTCCCTTGCCGCAAGCGCCTACAACCGGCTGCTGGGAAGGTCCTTCGATCAACCGGTCGCCCTCGAGTGGACGGAGCAGCAGCAGGAGGAGAACGTCGCTTCCTCTACCGCCTTCGTTCAAGCGGAAAGCGAAGAGACGCTTCGCAAGGAAGCCGTTTCCCGTCGACCCGAACTAAAAGCCCTGTCCCATCAGGCCGAAGCTTACGGAGCAAGGGCGGGCAGCATTCGTGCAGAAGCCCTTCCGCAGCTTGCCGCTCAGGGTAGTTGGCTGCATTTCGATCGGGTTCCGCTGAACGACAACGACATTTGGCAGGCCGGACTCGTTCTCGAATGGAACATTTTCGATGCCGGCGTCGTGCGGCATCGTGCCGCCTCCGAGGAGCGCAAGAGCCGGATGATCGCCTACCGAAGAGAAGATGCCCGCACCCTTGTCGAGCTTCAGGTTCGGCAAGCCTTGCTGGATGTGCAAGAAAGTTCTCAGCGACGGATCGTGTCCGAGCGCGCCCTCGAGCAAGCCGAAGAGAACCTGAAGGTTGCCAGAAACCGTTATGTACAGGAAATCGGCACGCACACCGAGGTGCTGGATGCCGAGACGCTTCGAACCCGAAGCCGGAGCAACGAGGTGCAGGCACGGTACGATCAGTTGTTGGCCCGTATCCGCCTCCGATATGTCGTTGGGGATTTGTAGGCCGATCGGATTCACTATCTCAATTTTCGGTATTAGAGGATCACGACATGCATTCATCCCGATGGCTGAAAACGCTTCTCATCCTGATCATCCTCTTGGCTCTTGGGACCGGCGGATGGTATCTCTTCCGAAAAACCTTGATGCCTCGTTCCCTTCCGGAAGGCCTCATCCAGGCAAACGGCCGGATCGAAGGCGAGACCTATGGGGTCGCTACAAAGATCGCCGGGAAGGTGGTTCGTGTCATGGTGAAGGAAGGGGATACGGTTCAAGGCGGAGACGTCATGGCCGCTCTGGATGACAGTCCGATTCGGGAACGGGTACAGCAGGCCGTTTCCGCGCTGGCATCCGCAAGAGCTAAACTGGAGGCATCGAAAACCGCCTACCGACTTCTCGAAAAGGAAATTCCCCTTGGAATCGATCGGGCGAAGGCAGCCAAAAACCATGCCCAAGCCCTTCTTTCGAAAGCCGAGGCAGCCGAACGTCAGGCGGCTCGGGATGCCGATCGGTACAGCCGTCTTGCCGAAGAGGGGAGCATCGGCCGACAGAAAAGCGAACATGCGCTGTTGGCCCTCGCCTCGGCACGAAGTGATCGGCAGAGTGCCGAAAGCGGCCTCCTTCAGGCCCAGAAGGTGCTGGAAGACGCCTTGCTGGGGCCCTCCCGCCTTCAGGCGAAGGCCGACGAAATCCGGGCCATCGAAGCCCAGGTCGCCCAGGTCGAAGCCGCCCTCGCAGAGGCCCGCAGCATTGAAGCCGATTTGACGATTCGAGCTCCCATATCCGGCATTGTCACCGTGAAATCGGTCAATCCCGGAGAAGTCGTTGCTGCCGGAACCCCCTTGTTTGCGATGGTAAATCTCGACGATCTCTACCTCAAGGCTTACATCCCCGAGAAGGAAATCGGAAAACTCAGAAGAGGCCTTCCCGCCCGCATCTGGATCGATGCCCTCCCCGATACCCCCTTCGAGGGAAGCATCACCTTCATCGCCTCTCGGGCGGAATTCACCCCCAAGGAAGTCCAGACACCCGACGAGCGGGTGAAGCTTGTCTATGCAGTGAAAATTACCGTCGATCGCAACACGGATCACCGGCTGACCCCGGGAATTCCGGCGGATACCGTCATTCGCTGGAAAGACGGGACTTCGTGGGTCAAACCCATATGGTGAAGGGTCCGGATTCGTCTTCTCTGGTCGCTGTCAACGGTTTCCGAAAATCATACGGAAGCACGACAGCCGTTCACAACGTCGATCTTCGGGTCGAGCGAGGCGAAATGTACGGGCTGATCGGCCCGGACGGCGCCGGGAAAAGCACGCTCATGAAGGCGGTTGCAGGCGTTCTTGCCTACGATGCGGGCCGGGTCGAGGTCTTCGGCCTTCCGGTGGGCAGCGAGGCGGAGGCTGAACGAATCAAGGATCGCATCGGCTTCATGCCTCAGGGGCTCGGGCTCAACCTCTATCCGGAGCTTTCCATCGAGGAGAATGTCGATTTCTTCGCCCGCCTTCGGTTGGTTCCCCAACAAGAGCTTGCCGCTCGAAAGCGGAAACTCCTTGTCGTCACCCGCCTTGAAGCCTTCAAACATCGGCCGATGAAGCAACTTTCAGGCGGCATGAAGCAGAAGCTTGGACTGGTTTGCAGCCTCATTCACGAGCCGGATCTCGTCATTCTCGATGAGCCGACGACCGGGGTCGATCCGGTATCGCGACGTGATTTCTGGGCGATCCTGGCGGGTCTTCTTTCCGAAAAAGGAACCAGTGCCCTCATCTCGACGGCCTACATGGAAGAGGCAAGCCGCTTTCATCGGATTGCCCTGATGCATGAGGGGCGGGTTCTTGCGGAGGGCGAACCGTCCGATATCATCGGCAGGATGGCAGGCACCCTCGTTTCGCTTCGCACCGATCCGCAGTGGAGTGCCGTCGAGCGGTTGCGCCAAGCCTATCCCTCACTGCGGGTGGAACAGGAATGGATTCGGGTCTTTGTTCCCGAGATGGATCCGGATGGGGCTTCCGCCTGTATTCGGCAACTGCTTTCATCCGTGGTTCGCATCGTGGATATGCGATGCGATGCGCCGGATCTGGAAGATGTCTTCCTCGAGCTGATCCGGGATCGATCCGTGGATGCGGCGGCTTGCGGCGGTCTCGAGGTGAGGTCCTCGGTCGTAGAGGATGCCTCGATGGGACAGACAGCGCTCGGAGAATTGCCTTCCGCCCCAGGCGCTGCTCCTGTCCCTCCGTCAAGCAAGACGTCGTCCGGCATTGCCATAGCCGCAACCGAACTGGTTCGGGATTTCGGCGCATTTCGTGCAGTCGATCGGGTGAGTTTTCGGGTTCCCTATGGGGAAATCTTCGGTCTTTTGGGGGCCAACGGTGCCGGAAAGACTACAGTGATCAAGATGCTGACGGGCATTCTTCGTCCCACGGCCGGGGAAGGGCAGGTGGCCGGTGTGGACATGCGCCGGGCAGGCCGCGGGATCAAGGAAAAAATCGGATACATGTCTCAGGCCTTTTCGCTCTATACGGATCTGACGGTTCTGGAAAACATCCGCCTCTATGCCGGCATTTATGGGTTGGATCGGCGAAAAACAAGGGAGCGTACCGATTGGGTTCTGGATATGGCCGAGCTGCACAACTATCGAGACCGGTTGGCCGGAAGCCTACCGATGGGCATCCGCCAACGCCTGGCCTTGGGCTGTGCTGTCTTGCACCAGCCCGGCGTCCTGTTTCTGGATGAGCCGACATCAGGCGTCGATCCGCTCGGAAGACGCAGGCTGTGGGAAACCTTTTACCGACTTGCCCGTCAGGAAGGCGTAGCCGTTCTGGTGACTACCCATTACATGAGCGAGGCAGAACACTGCGACCATCTGGCCCTGATGTTCGCGGGCAGGGTCGTGGCCGATGCCACGCCCGCAGCCATGAAGGCCGATGTCGAACGGGAGGCCGGTTCACTTGTTCAGATCGGGACGGACAGGCCCCTCGATGCCTTGCAGAGCTTGCAGCAAAACGGGTATCGGGAGGCAGCCCTCCATGGAAAATACATCCATGTGCTTACCCGGGATGCGGCCGAAGCGAAAGGGCGCATTTCGGCGCTTTTCTCGAAAGAAGGCATCGGCATCACCGGCTTCGAACCGAAGCCGCTATCGATGGAGGATGTCTTTGTGTACCGGGTGCTTTCACTCGAAACGTCCTGAGAGGTGTCGATGAACTTCCATCGCGCGCTTGCCGTCAGCCAGAAAGAATGGCGGGAAATTGTCCGGGACAGGGTGTTCTTCGCCCTTGCGTTTTTGGTACCGGTTTCCATGATGATCCTTCTGGGTTACGGACTCTCCCTCGATGTCGAAGGCATTCCATTGGTCATTCTGGACGAAGACCACAGTTCCGTGAGCCGTGACTATGCCTACCGGTTCATCGGCTCCCGGTATTTCGATTTCCGAGGATACGTGACCAGCGACCGCGAATTGGGCCCGCTGTTGACCGAAAACCGCATCCGAGCGGCGATTGTCATTCCTCCCGAATTCGAAAAGCGGTTGCGATCCGGAAGATCGGTCGCCGTTCAGACCTTGATCGACGGCACCTTTCCTTTTCGGGCCCAAACCACCAAAGGATACATCGTCGCCATCAACGCGGCGGCCAACATGGATTTGCTGGCGGCTCACCTGTCGAAGACCTTCGGGGTATCCGAGGGAGTGGTTCGGGATCGGCTTCAGCCCGTACGCCTGGAAACCCGCTATCTCTACAACCAGAGTCTGAAGAGTATCTGGTCGCTTGCGCCCAAACTGGTCATGCTCATCCTGATGATTTCGCCCCCTTTTCTGACGGCTTTGGGTGTTGTGCGGGAAAAGGAGAGTGGATCGATCTACAATATCTACGTGTCCACGGTAAGCCGGGGGGAATTTCTTGTCGGAAAGCTGTTTCCCTATGTGGCCATTTCACTGGTGAATGCCGGGGTGCTTTTCGTTCTGGCGACCGCCTTGTTCGGTGCCCCGTTCAAGGGGAGTTTGGTGACATTCTTCGCCGCTACGCTGTTGTACGTGATTTGTACGACGGGGATCGGACTGCTGGTTTCCGTGTTTGTCCGAACCCAGATTGCAGCCATGATCGTTGTTTCCATCGTCACCCTCGTTCCTGCCGTCCTGTATTCGGGGGTGCTCATCCCCGTCTTTTCCCTCGAGACATCGGCCCGGGTGGTTGCGCACATCCTTCCGGCCATGTACTACACGAACATCGTCACCGCCTGCTTCATGAAGGGTATTGGAATCGCCTCTTTCTGGCTGGATACCGCCGTTCTTGCCGGTTACGCCGTTCTGCTGATGGGTCTGGGGTATGCCTTGTTTCGGAAAAGGACGAAGTAATGGGGGGATGAGCCCATGCATCGACTGACGGTATGGCTCAGAAGGCTGTATGTCATGACGACCAAAGAGTTCCTCCAACTGGCGAGGGACTGGATGTTGCTCGTTTTCATCGTGTATGCATTTACGGCGGACATCTATTTGGCTGGCTCCGGCGTCAGCCTTCAGCTGCGCCAGGCTGTGCTGCACGTTCTGGATCAGGACGGAAGCGCTGCATCCCGGGAGCTCGTCAGCCGCTTTACACCCCCTCATTTTCGATTCTCGGGACGGATCACCGAAGGCCCGAGGGAAGCCCTTCGTCTGCTGGACAGGGGCGAGACCATGGTCGTGCTCGACATTCCGTCGGATTTTGAATCGGATCTGCTCTCCGGCATCCCTACCCGCATCCAAATGCAGATCGATACGAGCAATTCCGTTCAGGGATTTCTGGCTTCATCCTACGCACAGCGGATCACGGCCGATTTCGGTATGGAGCAGGCCATGGCGAGACTGCACGCCCAGATCGGTGGAGCGGGAGGGCTTCCTCGGATCGTCGACGATCACCGCGTGTGGTTCAATCCGAACCAGAACGACACCTGGTTCATGAGCATCACGGAGCTGTTGACCATCATCACGTTGTTTTCGGTCCTGCTTCCTGCGGCAGCCATGGTTCGGGAAAAGGAGCGGGGGACGGTCGAACAGCTGCTCGTCTCACCGCTGTCCTCCTTTCAGATCATGTTTCCCAAGGTGCTGTCGATGACGGTCGTCATTCTGATCGGGTGCGCCGTCAGTCTTGCTCTCGTGCTGCGGGGCATGTTTTATGTTCCGGTGCGCGGAAGCCTTACACTCTTCTTCGGTGTCACCGCCCTTTACGTGTTCACGACGGCTGGTCTTGGCCTGCTCATATCCACCATCGCTCGCAACCTGGCTCAGGTCGGGATGATGACCATCCTCGTTTTCACCCCCATGCTGTTTCTATCCGGTGCTTGGACACCGCCGGAGGCCATGCCCGTCTGGATGCGGACGGTCATGTATGCATCTCCGCTGCACTATTTTATCGATACGGGTTTCGGCATTCTGTTGAAAGGAGCCGGTATCGACATCCTTTTGCGGGAAATCGCAGCCATGGCTGGGTTGGGTGCCGTCATTTTCGGCACCGGCATGTACCGGTTCCGGAACCAATTCGGTAACTGAAGCAGTCCTTCCGGATGCGCCAGGAGCCTCGGTCGCAGGGCTGAAAAAAGCGCCCGGCTGAAATTATCTCCTTGATTTTTCGCCGACGATTGCGTTATCAGACCCTCTATGCCCATTGAGGATTTGACAGCCGGGGAGATTCCGGTTGCCCTCGTATCAACCGTTCGATCAGAGGAGATATCCCATGCAGATCACCGTTTCAAAAGCCGCATCACGGAAACCCAAGCCGGATCCCCACCATCTCGGCTTCGGCACCATCTTCACCGACCACATGTTCAACATGGACTATGCGCCAGACAAGGGATGGCACAATCCGAGGATCGAGCCCTACGGTCCCATCTCCATGGAGCCCAGCACCATGGTGTTGCATTACGGCCAAGCCGTATTCGAGGGCTTGAAGGCTTATCGCAATCCGTCCGGTGGCATTCAGCTGTTTCGGCCTCAGGCCAATTTCAAACGGATGAACCGCTCCTGCCACCTGCTGTGTATCCCTGAATACGATGAGGGAATGGCGCTCGAATGTCTGAAGGAATTGCTGCGGGTGGAGAAGGATTGGGTACCCGATGCTCCCGGCACATCGCTCTACATTCGTCCGACGATCATTGCGACGGACCCCTTTCTGGGAGTTCGTGCCAGCCACACCTATCGGTTCTTCATCATTTTGTCACCTGTTGGGGCCTACTATGCGGCAGGATTCAACCCCGTGAAGATCTGGGTGACGAGAAGCCACGTGCGAGCGGTTCGGGGCGGTGTCGGCGAGGCCAAGACACCGGGCAATTATGCAGCCAGTCTGTATGCAGGGGAGGTGGCCCACAAGCATGGGTATACGCAGGTGCTCTGGCTGGATGGTGTCGAGCAGAAATACATCGAAGAAGTCGGGGCCATGAACATTTTCTTTGTCATCGACGGGGAAGTGATCACACCGGCGCTGAACGGCAGCATTCTGCCCGGCATCACCCGTGATTCGGTTTTGGCGCTCTGCCGCTCCTGGGGGTGGAAAACCACGGAACGGAAAATCTCCATCGACGAGGTCATGGAGGCCCATCACAGCGGCAAGTTGCAGGAAATTTTCGGATCGGGAACGGCCGCCGTCATTTCCCCCGTCGGTGAGCTCAAGTACGGGGACGAAATCATTTCCGTCACCGAAGGAAAAGTCGGCCCGATCGCGATGAAGCTCTACGAATCCCTGACCGACATCCAGTACGGCCGGGCGCCCGATCCGATGGGCTGGGTAGAGCCGGTGTGACGAACGGGTGGGTAGGAAAAACCCTTCTCCATGGAAATGGAACGTGAAAATACGAAGTCGGGGAAAAGGGGATAGGGAATAGGGACGGATGGGAACGATTTGATGTTGTAGGAGCGACCCGCCCTGGGTCGCTCCTACGAAACCAAATGCAGACCCAAGTTCTGAGCTCCTGCATCGTCAGATGCCCTTGGTTTACCCGCAGGAGGGCGGGTGCATTTTGCTTGCGCAGCGGAAAAACTCAGCAGCCCGAGCTCGTAGGATCGGGCGGATGGCCAAGATGGAAACGAAGGTTTTCTGAAAGGCAACCTACTGTTTTTCATCCAAAAGTGGATAAAGCGCGTCCGCCCGATCCAACGATCTCCGGCTGCTTCAAACACGTTTCCGCTGCTTCGCAAAACACCACCTGCCCTCCTGCTGGAAGCCCGGCATTGAAAGGAAATCAGGAGGTGGAGACTTTTTGCGAAGCCATCAAGACTGCCGACTGCCCACTGACCCAATCCGACAACCTGGGAAACGGTACCGAAGGCCATGCATAGCAGCACTGAACAAGCCAAGATGAACCTTTTTATCCGGAAAATGCAGGATGCCGCTCTGCATCCGGAAGTGATCGACACGTTCTGCTACTATTACCGGAAGGTCGTTTCCGGCGATCGGGGGCTCATCTATAGCAAGGACATCCGAGCCGTCGAGGATACGGAAATCGCCCACTTCGGCGAGCTGGTTGCCTTCGCGAAGACGGGAAAACGGGAAAAGAACCATGCCGTGCTGATCGTTCTGAACGGCGGGCTGGGAACGAGCATGGGGCTTGCCGGTCCAAAAAGTTTGTTGGCGGTGAGGGCCGAAAAGACCTTTCTGGAAATCATCTGCCGGCAAGCCGAACGTCAGAACTTACGGCTTGCTTTCATGAACAGCTTCAACACCGATGCAGCCACCCGGGCCGCTCTGGCCGAAATGCATCTCACGAACGAGCCGATCTGTTTCGTACAGAACAAGTTTCCCAAGATTCTGCAGCAGGGTCTCATTCCCGCCGAGTGGCCCGCCAACCGGGAGCTGGAATGGAATCCGCCGGGACATGGCGATTTGTATGGGGCGATCTTTCAGTCGGGTGTGCTGAAACAGCTTCTCGATGAAGGCATTCGCTATGCGCTTGTCGTCAACTGCGACAATCTGGGGGCTACCTTCGATGATGCCCTGCTCGGCTATATGGTCGAGAAACGGATTCCCTTCATGATGGAGGTAGCCCGCAGGAAACCGGTGGACTTCAAGGGCGGACATCTGGCCGTCGATCGGGAAACCGGTCGGCTGCTGCTGCGGGAGTCGGCTCAGTGTCCGGAAGAGGAAATCGCCATCAGTCGTGACATTGCAACCTATCGGTATTTCAACACGAACAATCTCTGGATCGATCTCGAATTTCTGCATGGGCTGATGATGCGGGATCGGTTCATCCGTCTGCCCATGATCCTGAATCCCAAGACACTCGACCCGCGAGATGAAACCAGCCCTGGCGTTTATCAGATCGAAACCGCCATGGGCTCGGCCATCGTTCTCTTCGAGGGGGCGGCAGCCGTTGAGGTGCCCAGAAATCGGTTTTATCCGGTGAAGAAATGCAACGAACTGCTGGCGATCCGTTCCGATTGCTTTCTTTACGATGAAGATAACGGGTTTCGGCAACACCCGGATCGGACTTCGGAGCCACCTGCCATCGAGCTGGACAGCACGTATTACGGCCGAATCGACCGATTTGAAGCCCGCTTTCCCTTCGGACCGCCTTCCCTGCTCCGATGCACATCCCTTCGGGTGAAAGGGGATGTGGTGTTCGGCCGCGATGTCGAGCTGATCGGGGATGTGGAAATCGTTAACGAACGCGGTGTGCAGATGCGCATTCCTGATGAAGCCGTGGTGGAAGGGGTGCTGTATCTATAAGCGATTCGATTCCTCTTTTCGGGCGCTTTCTAATGCGCTTTGACCTCACCCAGAACTGTCGGTATGACCATCGCTACCATGTGTTTCCCCAACCATGGGCGCCAGAAGGGGGCTTTTCCGTTGTGATTCCTACCCTCAGGTAAACGGTGATTTCAGCCCATGGGCACACCTTCCCTTTCCACCCGCTGTCGGTTCTTCCAGAAAATCTTCTCCTTCAAACAAGCCCGAATATGGGCTTTTGGCGGATGGCTGCTGATCGCAACCATCTTTTTATCCTTCGATGCGCTTCTTTTCGCAGCCACACTCGATGTTCCGAAAAACGGGGCCTATACTGGGGCATATGTCGATTTCGGGGAAGGGGAGGATGAGCTGACCGTAGAGGCGTTGCTGCGCTTCGAGCAATTGGCCGGGAAACATCAGGCGATCATCGCCTGTGGCGCCTTCTGGGGAGAGCCGGGCTTTCCCCTGCGGCTGGTTCAAATCATCGATCGATATGGCGCCGTCCCCCTGCTGTTTTGGTCACCCTGGGGAAAACCCTATACGGAAGGGAAGCCGCCGGATCGATTCAATCTCAACAGCATCCGCAAGGGGGCGTGGGACGGGTACATCGATCAATGGGCCGAAAATGCCGCCTCCTGGGGTAAGCCGCTTCTGGTCAGCTGGGGCCTCGAAATGAACGGCACCTGGTTCCCCTGGTCCGGCTATTTTTACAACAAACCCCGGAAGAAAGGCGAAAAACCCGATCCGCACCCCGAAGGCCCCGAAATCTACAAGGCCACCTACCGATATGTAGTCGACCGGGTGCGTGCCAAAGGAGCGACGAACATCCAATGGGTGTTTCATGTGAACCATTCCCCGCTTCCCATCGAGAAATGGAACCGTTTCGCAGCGTACTATCCGGGTGACAATTATGCCGACTGGCTGGGAATGAGTGTATATGGAAAGATTTTTTGGGATCAGGGTTGGACGAGCTTCGATCCGATCTACCTCAATGCCTACCAGGAGCTTGCAGCCCTTCACCCGACGAAGCCCATCATCATTGCCGAGTGGGGCGTGGGCGAATTTCCGGCCTCCGGAGACAAGGCCCAATTTCTCCAGCAGGCATTCGATACGATGCGGTTGAAATCTCCGAGGGTCAAAGCGGCCGTCTACTGGCATGAGCGGTGGCAGAACGAGGACGGCAGTTACAGCAACCTGCGGATCACCTCGAGCCCGTCGGCCCTGGAGACCTATCGTCGAAACGTGGCCGATCCGTTTTGGATCGGATTTCCGATACAAAAGCCCTGAGGTCATTCGGCTGCTAAGTTGTTATATAAGTCGTACCATCTATCTGATCCAAAGAGATCTTCAAAGTTGATGGACTCGCAAAAAGTCGCTTCATCCCCGGCTATGGTTCTTGACGGGCCTG
>CAZJXF010000048.1:0-23618 GCA_964549995.1 uncultured Desulfatirhabdium sp.
TTCATCTGTTTTGGATTGAACATCCGGATGTCGCCTTTCAGAAAGCCATCGTTTCCATTTTGGCCAGCAGC
This sequence comes from uncultured Desulfatirhabdium sp., assembly GCA_964549995.1. Lineage (GTDB taxonomy): Bacteria > Desulfobacterota > Desulfobacteria > Desulfobacterales > Desulfatirhabdiaceae > Desulfatirhabdium. Next base: position 72 of record CAZJXF010000048.1, read on the forward strand.
CCGATCCTACGAGATCGGGCTGCTGAGTTTTTCCGCTGCGCAAGCAAAATGCACCCGCTCTCCTGCGGGTTAAACAAGAGCATCTGACTTTTTGCGAGCCCGTCATTCTGGATCGTCCCTCTCTATCGAAAATCCGCTTTCCCGTTGTCATCGGGTTCAATCTATGGCATGGTGACAGGCGATTGTATTGTGGGTATGCTCATCGTCCTTTAAGCCAGTTACCACCGAAATGTCGGCCCATCATGTCGAACCCATCGATCGGATTAAGACCGGCGCTTCGGGAAAGCCTTCCGTCCGATTTTCAAGGGGGTCGTTGCATGAAACTTGTCGGTGGATACCGAAGCCGCGGAAAGACGCCGCCTCCCCCACCGTCCGGTTTTCCGCTGATCAGCGTGGTGACGGTCTGCCGCAATGCGGCATCCACCATCGAACAAACACTTCGAAGCGTTCAGGCGCAGACCTATCCGTATCGGGAACATATCGTCATCGACGGGCAATCGACGGACGGCACGATCGACATTCTCCGACGGCATGACGATGCCATCGCCTGTTGGATCAGCGAGCCGGACGCAGGTATATACGATGCGATGAACAAAGGCGTGGCTCTTGCCGGCGGTGAGTGGATCGGCATTCTCAACAGCGATGACTGGTACCCCGAGCAAACCCTCCAACACGTCGCCGATGCCGCCAGGCACCATCCAGAGGCCGATATCCTTCACGGAGACATCTTTCTCGTCGATCGAAGCGGGCCGCCTTATCCGATCTTTCCGGGAAGCCACGAGAACCTGTGGACGAAATGGCAGATTCGGCATCCGACCTGCTTCATCCGAAAATCGATCTACGATCGCTATCAGTACGATCTTCGGTATCCCATCAATGCAGATTTCGATTTTCTGCTCCGGCTCGAGGCGGCCGGATACCGATTTGTGCATATCGATGTTCCCCTGACCTGTTTTCGGACTGGAGGTATCAGCAACACCCCCCGATTCCGAGCCGTGTGGGACCGGTTTCGCATTCGAAGGCGCTATCGGCCATGGGTCGCCCTTCGGCTGCTGATGATGGATACATGGACATGGCTGAAAGACTGGCGGTATTCCCGAAAAACCACTATCCATAGGGGGACTGCCTTCTTCGAAGATGGGAAAACCAAGATGCGCATCCTTTCCAGAAGGCTTCTGGCCCGGCTCGACAAGCAAATCGGGTTCACGAGCAGACGGCTTTCCCGGAATGCGGCGCGTCTTGAAGCCGCCCGGGGCAAGCCTTTCGTGGATACAATGCCCGGCATCGAGCTGCCCATGGTGATCGATCCGTCCATGTATTTCATCGGGGCCTATTGCCGGGATATCTTCGAGCCCGAGGTGCTGGCGTTTCTGCGGGATCGGCTTTTGCCGGGACAGACAGCTGTGGATGTGGGAGCCAACGTCGGCTACATCTCGTTGTACATGGCCAGGCGCGTCGGCCCCAAGGGCCGGGTGATCGCCTTCGAACCCAATCCATACGCATTCGGCCTTCTGGAGCGCAACCGGCGGATCAACGGATTCGATCACCTGGACATTCACCCGGCCGGGCTTGGAGCCAGCGACATGGACACCGCCTTTCACTGCGGTCTTCCGGGAATGGAAGTCTACAGTTCGCTTGCGGATATCGGCCATCCGGACGCTGACGTGAAGCGCTTCGAGACCATCGATGTGCATCTGTTCCGTGCGGACGACTGGATGAAGGCAGCCGGAATCGATCATATCCATGTGCTCAAGCTCGATGTGGAGGGGGCGGAACTCAGTGTGCTGCAGGGGTTTTCCGACATGCTCGAAGCGCGTCGAATCGACTGGATCCTGATCGAGCTTTCCCACGAATTGAGCGGACAGTTCCATTACCGGGCATCCGACATCCTGCGCCTCTTCCGTGGATACGGCTACCGGTTGTACTCCCTGGAATGGCTGGGAAGGCTCGTTCCGCTCGCCGGAGACGACATCGACCATGCCGGGATGTATGCGGCAACCTGCAATCCACATACATCCCATTGATTCAAGGCGGCTTCAGACAGGACATCGACCATGTGCGGCATCTGCGGAATCTGGGATTTCGAGAAGGGCAGGCGCCCCGATGCCAAGGGGATCGAGGCCATGTGCGCAGCCATGCGCCATCGGGGGCCGGATGCCGAAGGAAGCCATCTCGGAGACGGGATCGGCCTGGGCCATCGGCGGCTGAGCATCATCGATCTGGCGACCGGCGATCAGCCCATGCATCTTTCCCACAAGGGGCACCGCCTCGTGCTGGTTTTTAACGGCGAAATCTACAACTACCGCATCTTGCGAAGCGAGCTCTCCCAACAAGGGGCCATCTTCACCACGAGCTCCGACACCGAGGTCATCCTCTGGGCCTGGTTTCACTGGGGACCGTCGTGTGTGTCCCGCCTTCGGGGCATGTTCGCCTTCGCCCTGTACGACGAAACGGTCGACCTTCTGTTTCTGGCCCGGGATCGGCTCGGCATCAAGCCGCTCTATCTCGCCCAAACCCAGCGGTCCCTCCTCTTTGCCTCTGAAATTCGGGCCCTCCTTGCAACGGGGCAGATCGCGACCGATCTGAACAGGGACGTTCTCGACGCCTTTCTGTCCCTGGGCTATGTGCCCGGTGAGGAAACCCTCTTTGCCGGTATCCGCAAGCTGCCGCCCGGCCATTGGATGCTGTGCCGTCGCCACAAGCCCCCGGAAATCCACCGGTACTGGGATTTGGCCGATACTGCGCCTGATCCCTCCGTTTCCTATCCGGATGCCTGCCGGAAACTGGAGCGGCTGCTGGCCGAAACCGTATCCATACACCTCATGAGCGATGTACCTCTGGGCGTTTTCTTGAGCGGCGGGCTCGATTCGAGTCTTGTCTGCGCCTTGGCCGCCCGGGAATCCGGTTCTCGGATCCAAACCTTTTCCGTCGGTTACGAAGGCGCACCGGAGGCAAACGAGCTCGCATACGCCCGCATCGTCGTAAAGGCCCTCGGCACGGACCACCACGAATTCATCCTGAGCTCGGGACGGTTTCGGGATCTCATTCCGGAGTTGGTGGAAACGAGCGAAGAGCCCATCGTCGAAACGGCCGCTATCGCCCTGCACCAGATCGCCAAGGCGGCAAGGCCGCATGCCACGGTCCTTCTCTCCGGAGAAGGGGCGGACGAGGTCTTTGCGGGATACGGCATTTATGGCAAAATGCTGATGCTGGAGAAGCTGCACCGGATTGCGGCCCTCTTTCCGCAGATTTCGGATATGCGGTTGCTCGACAAACCATTTTTAGACGAGCGCCTGCTCAAATACATCGACTGGATCCGGCAACCGCTCGAACAGCGGTTTCGGGGAACATCGGCAGACATCACCCCATCCATCCGCAAGCGCTTCTATGCCCCGTCCTTCCGGGAAGGATCGGACCGTTCGGGGTACATCGATCGGATCTTCCGCCGATGCTTCGACAACGTCTCCGGTCGCTCGGCCCTTTCGAAAATGCTCTATGTCGATACGGCCACTTGGCTGGTGGACGATCTGCTGCTCAAGGCGGACAAGATGACCATGGCCGCATCCATCGAGCTGCGGGTGCCGTTTCTGGACCATGTCGTCGTGGAATGGGCCTTCGGCCTCCCGGACGAATTCAAGCGCAACGGCAACATGACGAAACGGATCCTGCGGGAGCTCGCCGGATCGATGCTCCCGGAAACCATCCTGAAACGGCCCAAGATGGGCTTCGCCGTGCCGACGAGGCGTTGGTTTTCGACGGACCTGATCGCCCATGCCCGAAAAACTCTCCGCCGACCGGCCGTCCGCCGATGGAATCTGTTCGAACCGACATACATCGAAGCCATGATCGATCGCCACGAACGGGGAAAAGGGGATTACAGCAGACGCATCTTTTCGCTCTTGGTGCTGGATGCCTGGATCGAGCGCTACGTTCCGGGGTGGGAGCGGTAGAGCTGGATGTTTCATATGGCTTGGCTATGGGTGGTATCAGAAGTCAGAAGTCAGGAGTCAGGAGTCAGGAGTCAGAAGAGCAGCGGGGGCCTGGCATGAGCATTGTGGTGAAACCCCAGATTCGGATTAAAAATGTGGATGTCGATGATGAGATGATTACGGCCTACCTGATGGATGGGCGCATCATCAGCGTTCCGTTGGAATGGTCGTGGAGGTTGGCGGAAGCAACGCCCGAACAACGGAAACATTTTGAGATCATTAGAGACGGGTATGGTATTCATTGGCCCGATATTGATGAAGATATCAGTGCAGAAGGCATGTTGTACGGTACCCCTGCTCCACGTCCCAAACATCGGCCCCATAACGAACGCCGGATCCACCATAAAACCTATGCCTGAAGAGCTTGCAAAGAACCTGGTCTCGGTCATCATCCCGACCTACAACCGTGCGGAGCCCACCTGCCGCTGCATCGCATCGGTGCTGGAGCAGGACTGGCCGGCCGTGGAAATCCTCGTCGTAGACGATCACAGCACGGATGACACCCCGCAGGTCGTCGCGGCCCGCTACCCCCAGGTGCGGCTCATTCGGGCTTCCCGACGTTTCGGTCCGGCCCATCTGCGGAACATCGGTATTCGGGCTGCGACAGGCGATTTTCTGCTCTTTCTTGACAGTGACGTCGTGCTGCAACGCCCCGGTCTCATCCGGAATCAGGTGATGCGGCTTCAGGAGGATCCGACCCTTGGGGAAATCGGCGGCGAAATTCCCGTACACCTCGGCATCTCGGACCATGCCCGGGGCAAACGGCTCGATTGGCTCGGAAACAACCACCCCGTCGTTTCAACACCGTCGGATCGTGGAAGATGCTGCGATTATCTGGCCACCTGCAATGTCATGGTCCGCAGACAGACGGCATGGGCCGTAGGCGGCTTCGATCCCTACTTCATCTTCGGCGGTGAAGACGTCGATTTCGGCTGGCGCATCCGACACCGGCTCGGGCTCTGCAATGTCGTCGATTTCTGGCTTTCCGTACATCACCACCATGCAGCAACGGGCCGGTATCCCGACGAGACGATGCGCTACCACCTGACCCGCGTGCGGTTCGACCTGAAGCATTTCGAGCCGCTGCACAACCTCTGTTTGTTCTGGATCGACGTTCTGCGCGCGATGGTCTTTTACGGTCTGCTCCTTCCCAAGCTTGCGATCAAGCGGATGCAAAACGAGCCGATCGTCCGAGACAACCTGCTGGGCGGATGGAATCTCCTTCGGGCCTATGCTCCCAACCTTCGCCGCTACGGTCGGATCCGCAACAGCCGGTGCACCGATTTTCTGGCACCCGAAGAAATGCGTCGATACGAAAAATGGATCGAAAGGACGAGCGAAGCCCATGCGACATGACCGGCTGCTTCCTCTGTTTGCGAAAACGCCCCCCCGTCTGCGGCAACAGGCCGTAAAAGCCTGGTGCCTGTGGCGAAAACGCCGGGTTTCGGCCAACCAAACACCGCGGGCGCTCATCTTCTTCATCACCCACCGCTGCAACCTGCGCTGCAGCCACTGCTTCTTCTGGCGGGAAATCAACCAGAGCGTCCACGAGCTCACCCTCGAGGACATCCGGAAGATCGCCCGGTCCATGCGCCATCCGCTCTCGCTTTCCCTGACCGGAGGCGAGCCCTTCCTGCGATCCGACATCCCGGACATTCTCGATGCCTTCAACGAAGGCTGCGGCATGCACGAGGCGGCCATCGCCACCAACGGCACGCTGACCGAGCGCATCGTCGACACCGTTGACACCATCCTGAAGCGCCGCTACCTTTCCTCCTTCGGCGTTCAGGTGTCAATCGACGGGACGCAACCCACCCACGACGCCATCCGCCAGGTACCGGGCACATTTCAAAAAGCCATGCGGACCATCGCTTCACTGACGGAATTGGCAAGGCACGATTCCCGACTTTCCGTCCATGCGGCTGTTGCGGTTCAGAAACGAAATCTTTCCGAGCTCGAGGCCGTCGTCGAAACCTTGCTGCCCTTCCGGATTCCGATCCGCTTCAACATCGTCCGGGGAGGAAGCTTCGGGGTGTTCGGTCTGCCCCGCTCCGCAGCCGTAGACCACGATCCGGAGGATCACGACGGCATCTTTCTGAGTGTCGAAGACATCCGACAAGCCTTCCGACGGCTCACCCGCCTGAACGAGACGGCTCCCTACCGGTTCTGGTCGGAGCGGCAGCGGCGCATCTGGGAGCTATCCCTTGCCATGCTCGAAACCCGAAAGCCCATTTTTCCCTGCTATGCAAGCCGCATGGAATCCGTGCTCTATGCCCAGGGAGATGTGGCCTTCTGCGAGCTTTCCCGAAGCGTTGGCAACATTCGGGACTTCGGACTCGACATGGCGGCCCTCTGGGCCTCGGATGCCGCCAGGCGGATGCGCCCCCTCATCTCGAAATGCTTCTGCATCCACGGCTGCAACCTCACGACAGGGCTTACCTTCGATCCGGCCACCGTGGAAGCCGTCCTGCTGGAGCGGGCGGGACATCGCCTCGGGCAGCGGGAGTCGGGCGTATGAGTTCCATCGAGAGCATCCTTTCCAGCAGGCGACTGTTCTGGGACAAGTCGATCCTCGATCCGGAAACCGACCGATGGGTGATTGCCGAGCGCGTCCTTGAACGGGGGACAGCAGCAGAGGTCGACGCCTTGTTGGCGTTTTATGGAAAGGACTGGATCGGACAGGTGATTCGAGAAAGCCGCAACCTCAGCCCAAAGACAGTGAATTATTTTTGTTTTCTATTGGGCATTCCCCTGAAGGAGACCCGATGTTTTTCCGATGCATCACCTCGGATATGGCAGCCATTTTAGCCCATCCCGTCCTGAAAGAACTGCCGGAATCGACATATCTGGCAGGCGGAACAGCCATTGCCCTGCAGTACGGCCATCGAATATCGGTGGATGTCGATTTTTTCACCCCCAAGGATTTCGACAGCCTGCAGTGGTTCGAACGGCTACGTCAGGCCTTTGGTTCGATCTTCACGATCTCGGTCACGAAACTCGAACACAATACCCTGGTAGCAACGCTGAACGAAACCGGATTCAGCCTCTTTCACTATCCGTACCCCCTGCTCGGCGAATGCGTTGCTGCGATCGGATTTCCAATATCTGTCGCCTCCATGATCGATCTGGCATGCATGAAGCTCATTGCAGTCAACCAGCGGGGCTTATGCAAGGACTTCATCGATCTCCAATGGATTCTGGAACGTGAAGGGTTTTCCCTTGACGTCCTGTTTTCATGGGTATGCCAAAAATATGGCGTCGGCGAAGAACTGTTGCTGCAGATTCGAAAGAGCCTCGTGTACTTCGACGACGCCGAGCGGGATCTCCATATCCGGATGCACGATCCGGAATCGGGTATCTTCATCCTGCTATCGGATTCCCAATGGACATCGACGAAACGCTTCTTCGAGCGTCTCATCCGGCAATCCACCCACATTCATGGAGCATAATGCTACAGGCCATGCATGTCGTTCTGTTCACCAATGCCTTTCCGAATGCCGTCGAACCCCAGCGGGGCGCGTTCACGTTTCAGATTGCCCGTGCCATGAAAAAGCTGACGGATCTGGACATCGTTGCGCCGCTTCCGTTCGCTCCGAAATGGACGGCCCGCCGCCACCCCATTGCAGGCGTTGCCGCCGTGGAAGAGATCGAAGGCCTTTCCGTCCACCATCCCCGCTATCTTGTCCTTCCGAAAATCGCCGGCGCCACCCATGCAGCCACCCTTGCCCTGGCCGCCCTTCCGGTGATCCGAGCGATTCAGAGGCAGCACCGGATCGATCTCATCAACGCGCACTGGATCTATCCCGACGGAGTGGCGGCCGTGTGGATCGGCAGGCGGATGGGCATTCCGGTCTACCTCACGGCTTTGGGCTGCGACATCAACGCCTATCCGAAGATGAAACTGCGTAAACCGCAGATCGTCTGGGCACTTCGTCATGCCCGGGGACTCGGCGCCGTTTCCCGCAATCTGGCAGACGGCATGGCCGCCCTGCTGCAGGAGCGGCATGGACGAAATGGGATACGACCGGAAAGGAACGGCAAAAATCCCGACATCCGGGTGATCCCGAACGGCGTCGACGGACATCGATTTTTTCCATTACCCGCCATTGAAGCTCGAAACAGGCTCGGCCTCGAACCCGAAGGTCCCGTGGTTGTGACCGTCGGCAGTCAGGACGAAGTGAAGGGCACCCGGTACCTCATCGAGGCCGTCGCCATGCTCGATGATGTTCCGAATCTGCGACTCGTTCTGGTCGGAGACGGCCCGCTGCGGGGAAGACTCGAGCGGCTTGGGGAGGCACTCGGCATTTCGGGGCGGGTGCGCTTCGCCGGAAAACGGGATCACGCCGAAATTCCCCTCTGGATGAATGCGGCCGATGTCTTCTGCCTGCCCAGCCTGCGGGAAGGTCATCCGAACGTGGTGATGGAAGCCCTGGCCTGCGGCATTCCTGTCGTCGCAAGCGATGTCGGTGCCGTATCCGAAATGCTTCGACCGGAGGCCGGTATCGTGGTTCCGCCGGCCGACGCAGCGGCGCTTGCGCGGGCGCTGCGCTTGGCGCTTCAAAGAAACTGGGACCGCGACACGATCCGAAACACCGTCTGCGGCGCAAGCTGGGAAGCCTGTGCCCGCAACTATATCCACTGGTATCGGGAGATGCTCTGAGCCCATGAACGTTCTTCACGTCCTGAACGACTCGATCCCCCTCATCTCCGGCTACAGTTCCCGGGCCAAGGCCATCGTCACCGAACAGGCCCGACTCGGCATGCATCCCGTCGTCGTGACGTCGGTGCGGCAGGGGCCAACGCCCGAGGCCGTGGAATCGATCGACGGCATTCCCTATTACCGGACGGCGGTTCCTGCTCGGCTCATCCCCTGGATGAGGCGCATCGGGCCTGCAGCCATCGGCGTCGAAATGGCCCTGCTCGAAAGCCGGATTCAATCCATCCTGCAAAGGGAATCCATCGATATCGTGCATGCCCATAGCCCGGTGCTCTGTGCGCTTCCAGCCTGGATCGCCGCCCGGCGCTTCGGTCTTCCCTTCGTGTACGAAATCCGGGCCTTTTGGGAAGATGCGGCCGTCGACCGGGGAAGAACCCGGGAAGGGGCGCTGCGCTATCGGTTGACGCGAGGCATCGAAACGGCCGTCATCCGACGGGCCGATCAAATCGTCGTCATCTGCGAGGGCTTGAAACAGGACATTCTCGCACGGGGTGGGGTGCCCCCCTCGGCCATCCATGTCGTTCGAAACGGGGTGGATGTTCGGGGATTCACGCCGCAGCCGAGGAACGTGGCGCTTGCCGCTCGTCTCGGCCTCGAGGATGCTGTCGTGGTCGGGTTTGTGGGCACGTTCTATGCGTTCGAAGGATTGCCGCTTCTCGTCGACGCCCTCGAGCGGCTCATGGCGGATCATCCCCGGCTCTTCGGCCTGATCGTCGGATACGGCCAAACCGAAGCCGCCTTGAAGCGCCGCATCGAGGCCAGTCCGTTTCGAAGCCGCTTCCTTCTTCCCGGCAAGGTCCCCCGAGAGCAGGTGGCCGCCTATTACAGCCTGATCGATATCTGCGTCTACCCGCGCGAGCGCCGCCGCATCACGGAGCTCGTAACCCCGCTCAAACCGCTCGAGGCCATGGCCATGCAGAAGGTGGTCGTGGCAAGCGATGTCGGCGGCCTGCGGGAGCTCGTCCATGAAGGCGAAAACGGGTTTCTGTTTCGGGCAGGGGATGCCGGCGATCTCGTTCGGGTGCTGAAGCGCCTTCTGGAGCAGCGGGAGGCGTGGCCGCAGATCGGCGGCAAGGCCCGGCAGTCCGTCATCGATCGCCACCGGTGGGACGGGCTTTGCGAGGAATATCGGCGCGTCTATGTGGACGTGATGCGCAGCGACAGACGGGGGATGTCATGAGCGGAGCGTTTCAAGAGGATGTACGCGTCTTTCTGGAGCAGGAATTCGAAGGAGCCTATCCGCTGTGGCAGTGCCTGCTACGCCTGCTCTTCGTTCAGGGCTTTGTCGCTGTGGCCGCCTATCGGTTCGGCCGATGGGCCTATCGGCTTTCCAAACCGATCGCCATTCCCGTTCGCATCCTGTGGTTTCTGCTCTCCAAAGGAGTCGAAGTCTTCGCCGGAATCATGCTTCCGGCCAGTGTCGAGGCCGGACCGGGACTATATATCGGACACTTCGGAGGAACCATCGTGAACGGCGGAGTGAAGATCGGCAGCTACTGCCAGATCGCCCACGGGGTCACCCTCGGAACCAAGGGTGCCGGACGAGGCGGCGGGGTTCCGGTAATCGGCGACCATGTCTACATCGGTGCAGGCGCCAAGGTGCTCGGACCGATCCGGGTGGGACATCATGCAGTCATCGGCGCCAATGCCGTCGTCGTGAAGGATGTGCCGGATTACGCCGTCGTCGGCGGGGTTCCGGCACGGGTTATCGGAAAGAACGATCCGTTGAAGAGTGGACCAGCGCTCCATTAGCTGGGAGGATCTCTTTGAGGAAATCCAGGAGAATGACGATGCAGGCTTCAAGCAAGATATATCGGGATCAGGTGATGCAGGAAATCGATGCGTTGCCTGAAGAATACTGGCCGTTTCTATTGCAAATGATACGCGCCTTTCGAGAAAGCGTCACGTTGAAATCGGCTGAGGACAGTTTTCGGCAGGGATGGAACGAAGCTCAAAGTGGCCTGACCTTTCCGATTGGCTCTTTATGGGACGGCATCGATGTCAGATGAATCCCCCTCAAACGTCGTATATACGCCTGAATTTAAGCGGAATATACGTCAATTGGCGAAAAAATACAGACATATTCGAACCGACGTGCAACCGGTGATCGAGAAAATCCTTCAAGGTCATTGCCCTGGGAATCCGATAACCGGCATTCCTTACAGACTTTTCAAAGCGCGAGTACGGAATACGGATGCAGGAAAAGGTAAAAGAGGGGGATATCGACTGATCTATCAGGTAAAAGATCATGACCAGGTGGTCTTGATCACCATCTACTCCAAGTCCGATCAATCGGATATTTCATTTGCAGATATCCGACGCATCCTTGCATCGTCGGAAGAATGGCCTTTGAAACCAACTGGTTGACCACCAGAATGAAGCCGCGCAGACATGATGGACTCGTAACAAGTCGCGCTTGTTTCGATTTTCTTCAATGCCGGGCCAGAGCATGGAGGCTGGGATGCCTTTGGATGCTGCTTCGTCCGTCCGCACACGAAAGAGAGAAAAGCCATGAGATGTCTGATCAAGACCCTTGCCGTCCTTTGCATCATCGCTTGGATGGGCTGTGCTGAAGGTCAGGCCGACACCATCTGGTGCAATCCGGCAAACCGAGGAGAGCAGACCGGAAAGAGCAAGGCCACCGGGTTTCGCACCCTGTGGGACGCCATGCAGGCGATGACGCCGGGCGACACGGTGAAAATCGCCAACGGCGACTGGAGCCGGAATTATCCTGGCATGACAATCGAAAGTCCGGATCACCTTCCGGCACCGGGCATCAACTACGACATGATGAGTGCGATCGAGGCCGAGACCGACTGGCAGGTCAAGATACCCGCGATTCAAGACCTCGGGACCGGCCGCTCCTATGTCCGGCTGCGGGGGCTTGTCGTCCACCAGGAATTCACGACCCTCTATGGATGGACGAACAGCAAGGTCTACCGGTGCGGCTTTCTGGGCGCCAAAAAGGATGGAAACGTCGCCACCTTCGCCCTGTTCAAGGGCAGTTACAACGTCGTCGAGGAATGCATCGCCTGGGGTGGGGGCCGGTACAAGTTCATCGATTACCAGGGGCACCACAACATCTTTCGGCGCTGTGTGGCCCGACACGACTGGTATGTCTCCCCGGGATGGGCCGGGCAGGAAAGCAATTTCCGCGGTTATGGTTGCCAGAATTCGGCCTGGCAGAACTGTATTTCCATCGATTCCGATCGGGAGATGTACCAGACTCCGGCATCGAAGGAAGACGCCGACTTCTGGATCGGAGATCAGTCCGGAGCAGGCGGCAACGTCATTACCGGCTGCATCGTCCTGCACGGCATGTATCAGGCCTATTATCTTGCCGGACCGAACGAAAAGCCGCTCACCGTCACGTTGACCCATTCGATCGCCGTCGGCCCATCGCTCGTCGGGCAGGAACATCTGACAGGGGCTGTCACCTTCGGCGCAGTGGATGCCCGCATCGAAAACAGTCTGTTCTGGGATTATCGCACAGGGGTTCAGCATGTCATCAGCCACAACAAGGAAAGCGGAGGTCTTGTGCTGCGAAACAGCGTGTTCCGCACAGTCGGCAAGCTGAACGCCAAGGGGCTCAAGGCGCAAAACAACCTCTATTTCGAAGCGGCATCCGGCGGGTACGGTTCGGGATCGCTCGAGCTCGATCCGCTGCAAAACGGGTTTTCCTATCCCTGCATGCCGGATCCGGGATCGAAGTCGGAAGCGATGGGCTGCGGCCCCACCATCCTCAAGCGCATCGGCAAACCCCTTGCCGCCGTGGACGAACCGGGATGGGATGCACTGACCGACGAGAACCTGTGGCCGTTTCCCAACGAAGCCGTCATCGGCGGACTCATGCAGCAGACCGTGGAAGGGGTGAGCGGGGTCTACGGGTTTACGGCAGGCGGCCAGACCCTGACCAGTTATATCTGGGGCGTTTTCGGAAAGACGGTTCCGCCCTTCCTGACAAAAGGGGTGGCCGGAAACGGGAAGGTGCTGCTGCAATGGGGCCGCGTAGCGCCTGCAACCGAAAAAGGCCTGACGGGATACCGGATCTACGAGGTTTCGGGCAAGACGCCCGTCCTGCTGAAAACCCTTGCCGGAAAGGCCTACGACGGGGTGCTGCTGACCGGGCTCCAGAACGGCAAACGGTACAACCTCACGGTCACGGCAGTAGACGCCGAAAAGGGTGAAAGCGGATGGGTCTACAGCATTCCGCTGCAGCCCGAGGCGAACCTGCCGGAGATTTCGGTGAAATGATGGCCCTGGAGGCAAGGACGTCCCACAGGTGGATTTGCCATTTTCTTGAATAGGGAGGTTTGCAGAGATTTCTGAATGACCGGCTTTGAACTGTTCATTTCCTGGTTGACCCTAACGGTGCTCGAGATCGTGCTCGGCGTCGACAACATCGTCTTCATCGCCATTCTTTCGGGGAAACTTCCTCCGGAGCAGCAGAAAAGGGGGAGGACCCTCGGACTTGCCATGGCCATGGCGACCCGCATTGCGCTGCTGTTGTCGCTGACATGGATCATGACGTTGACCCAGCCGCTGTTTACCGTTGTTGCGCACCCCTTTTCCGGAAAGGACTTGATGCTGATCGCAGGCGGCCTGTTCCTGCTGGCCAAGAGCACCGTCGAAATTCACGGTCAGATGGAGGATACACCGGCTCACAGCCGGACGTCGGCGCCGGCGGCGTCGCTACCGGCCGTATCCCTTGCTGGCGTCGTCTTTCAGATCGCTCTCATCGACATCGTGTTTTCGATCGATTCGGTTATCACGGCCGTCGGGCTCTCCAACCGGATCGGCATCATGATCGGAGCGATCGTTACGGCCATCGCCGTGATGATGATCCTGGCCGAACGCGTATCGACATTCATCCATCGGCATCCGACCATCAAGATGCTGGCGCTGAGTTTCCTGCTCTTGATCGGCGTGCTTCTGATCGCCGACGGCTTCAGCCTGCACATCCCCAGAGGATACGTCTATTTTGCCATGGCCTTTTCCACCTTCGTGGAAATGCTGAACATCCGCGTGCGCAGCCGCGCTGAGCTACGATAAGGCCGACAAAGAAAGCCAGCCTCCCGACGGTATCGTTGGTATCCCGACGGCCGATCTATAGGATTTTTCCAACGTCGTGCCACTTGGGGGGTTCGATTACGATGTGACGTAGCATTCCTTTCAACGCCAATTCCACAATCTCCTGAGCCTCCCTCACAATATCCGAATAGGCTTCCTCCTGAGGAAGAACATCGAGGATTTTCAGTCTTTTTAGGGCCTTGATCATATAGCTTCTGGCCAGGATGATGTTCGTTATATTTCGAAGACCTCTCCATTAGGGAAAGCTTCCATTCGAGCCGATCCTTCGGGGCCTTCCGCGTTTCAATGCTCTTCAGGTGGGTCATCACCACATGGCTTGAAACGATCTTCTTACCGGATCTCCGACCCATCAAGGCAAACAACCTCGAAATTCCTCCAAGGTACCAACGGTAACAGCCTTTCGGAGCAGCGTTTTTAAAACGCTCCTGTCATCGATCTTGCGTATCGCGCTTGTCAGTGGCGCGGGGACTTTTTTAAATCGAGCTCTCAGCGCTTCGATCACGGCCTCCCGGGCGTTTTTCAGTTCCCCTTTTTCGATACCCTTGTGCAAACCTTTTTCGATGCCCTTCTTCAAGCCCTTCTCGATGCCTTCCTTCAAGCCTTTTTCGATACCCTCCTCGAAACCCATCAGACGGCCTTTTTCGATGCCGATTCTTTCGATCGAAGTGACAAAAGGCATATTCAATCCCTCCTCCGTACGTGCAAGACTTTCGGAAAATTGCATTTCCAGTTCCCTGGGCAATGTCATCATCCAATCGATGAAATGAAACAACCGAATGATATCCTGTCGATCGTATCCCCTATGATAGAGACCTTTAACCAGGGAAAGCTTCCATTCGAGCCGATCCCTCGGGGCCTTCCGCGTTTCAATGCTCTTCAGGTGGGTCATCACCACGATGGCAAAGGGATTTGCGCTGGTTTCCAGATCTTCCCAGCAGGAGGCATATTCCAGAAGCTTGACCACTGGGAAACGAAGCTGTATCTCATATCCCCACTGTGCAAACCGATAGCACTCCGGTTTCCACCTTTTGCGGGCATCGGTCAACACGACCAGGCTCACCGCATGCCGATGGAATCTCTCGAAGAGCCGATAGCTGTAAACGTACATCCGCTCGGCAAAATCGTTTTCCGCACTTCCCTGAATCTCCACATGAATGAGTGCCCAAACCTCGGCGCCGTTTCGCAGCGACACCCGCACCAGCTTGTCAACGGTTTTGCGCCCAACCTCCGCATCCAGGGTAATCTTCTGGAATTCCTTGTCCAGGAACGTATATCCCTGTTCCCAATCAATATCCGGATCGATGCTCGGAAAAAAGAAGGCGATGAATTGCCGGAAATACTGCTCCAGAATGTCTTTCCAGGGTGGATCTGCGTCAACGACGTCATGGCGAGCGCTCATGGTTGACCTCTGGAAACGATGGAAAGGATCGCCTGCCCACAGGGGGCGTGTGCCAAATAGGGGATTGCCATTCAGGCACCCAATAGCTGAATACCATTACGAAATCAATGCCTTTCTCATGAACAAGCCATACCCCCATGGTTTATCTTTCGGCGATCACATTCCGAATGGAGAGAGCACTCGACATCTTGGCTGAAATACTTCCCCCTCCGCATTCCGAATCATATGACAGTCCAACATTGCGCCTGAGCCGGCTACTCTGTTTCCCCTGTAGTGTCGATGCGCATCAGATGGGCATAAGAAGGCAGCTCATTTTCTTATCCGTTGTGGATTGGCTTTTGATGTCCAATATAAGCTCTTCGTCAACATGACAAGCCAAGTCTTCCAGACTTCGAAAATTTTTGGATACTATGCATTATCTTTAGTGATATCAATAAGTTTAATAGTATCAGTGTGCCGATACCCCTTCCAAAGAGCCCCCATCATTCCATTGGAATCATCGTCACCGAATGACGGCGGTTAGCTGTTGTGGGTTTACAAAAACTGATTCAATCATCTTTTTTCTATGCTGTATTCGCTTAGGCCGCTTCAACGTCAAAAAGTAGGGCTTCCGAATAACTCCCAATATCCAAATGACATCATATGGTTTTTTGGGGCATAAAAAAGGAATTTGCTACCGCAAATTTTGGAAGAAAATGGAAGGCGAAGTAGAAGTGAGGAATGGCGACCTTTTCACCGGAAAAAAGGGCTCACTTTTCAACCGGCAATGATATTACCCGAACATCATGTCTCAATCCCCTCATGAAGCGCAGCCATCGGGCGAGCCTCCCTCCTACTTCAGCCGGGCATGGCACCTCGGGCAGACATGGGGATTCAATTCGAATCCCCCCAGTTCGCCGTAATTCTCCGTCAGGGGAAGCTCGTTGCACCTGGGGCAGCGATAATTGGATGTCACGATCAATATGGCCAGGCCCCAAGACAGAAACAGGACCATCACGAGGACGGGCATGACGAAGAAAGGGACGTCCGCATCTAAGATCCCTATTAGCAGCATCAGGATTAAGCAAATCAACGCGGCTGACCCAAAGGGCATGATCAGACGGAATGTCTTTCTCCGTCTTCTTTGAAACTCCCGTGCCGTTTCCTCGTCGTTCATCCCTTTACTCTGCCTGATCCCGACAAGTTTTGCCTTCTCTCCCCTGCAGATTCGATCCGAATATATAGAAGCTGTCTACATATGTGTCAACACGGCAAACATTCGGGGCCTCGTAACTCGCCTACATATCTTCCCTTTGTCCCGCCGAAGCTCGTTGGTTGCCAAAACGCCAATGGCATGTCCATGTCGAGCTGATAGAGCGAACCGAAGCAATTGAACAAAAACGTACAAAGGCCGGTTGTTTCGTCCTGATCACCAACCGCCCCTCTGAGGGCCTCGACGCCCAAAACACCGAAGAATTGCTTCGTACGTACAAGGCCCAGGACGGTATCGAGCGTAACTTCCGCTTTCTCAAAGATCCCCTGATCGTCAACAACATCTTCCTCAAAAAACCCCAGCGCATCGAGGCGCTTGGTCTGGTGCTGCTACTATCGCTTCTTGTCTGGAATCTCATTCAACGCCAGATGCGCATGTATCTCGATAAGACCCAATCGACCATTGAAGGTCTGGATCGTCGTAAGACCAGCCGCCCGACTTCTTACGTGTTGACTACCAAGTTCCATAATGTCCAGATCATCCGCTGCGGCAATATACGGATGCTTAAAAAACCGCTCACTCCGGTCCAACAAGCCTATCTCCGTACGCTTGGCCTTACCGAGGAGATCTTTATATCCAGTCTACCACCTCCTTTTCCGATAAAATCATCCGGATAACGCTTCAAATGGGTGTGGAATGTGGGTTCAAAGACTACTGGAACCAGGAAAAGGTTGCCCGGAATCCCTTGCCGACACAGTGGACAGGAAAGCTATCGAGACGGGCGCTGAAAGCCGCCTCCTGAAAAGGGTTTTGCCCCATCCATCATTTGTTATCTGCAATGGCTGACCGCTTGAGAAGAGCGGCCGGCGAGATATGTTCGGTTTCTATTATCGATATTGTATTTTTTTCAGACTGCGGTATCATTCGTCTTGACGGGCAGGTCGAACCTCCCGATGGATCGGCACATGTCCTGTACAAAGGTGGGAAGGGATCGGATAGACGTTGGAGGGTGCTATGTTGACGCCGCAGCAGATCAAGGAAATCATTTTACAGGAGCTTCCGGCCATTGTTGAGAAAGACCCGGAAATCGAGCGCTACATTCTGCAGCTTTCCCGGAGGCATTTCGCCGATAAGGCGCAAACGGAGGATCGCTTCGATCGTATTCTGGAGGAGCTGCGACGGGACCGCGAGGAACAACGTATCAAATGGGATCAGCAGAACCAGAGGTGGGAAGAGCTGAGCGGGAAGTGGAAAGAACAAGATAAGCGATGGGAGGAACAATATAGAAGATGGGAAGAACAGGATAAACGGTGGGAGGAACAGAATAAGAGATGGCAAGAAGAGAATAAGAGATGGGAAGAACAAAACAAGAGATGGGAAGAGCAGGGTAAACGATGGGAAGAACAAAACAAGAGATGGGAAGAGCAAAATAGAAGGTGGGAAGAACAGGATAAACGATGGGAAGCCAATCAGAAAGTCATCGAGGCGATGCTGGCGGAAATCCAAGCATTGGCCAGGAAACATGACAGCACGATCGGAGCCTTGGGCGCTCGGTGGGGCCTGCACAGCGAACAGGCTTTCCGCAATGCGCTCAAGGGTATTCTGGAAAAATTCGCCGGAGTGGAAGTTCTCAACGTCACGGAATATGACGATGCGGGAGAGGTGTTCGGTCGACCCGACCAGATCGAACTGGACATCATCATCAAGAATGGGCTGTTGATCCTTGTCGAAATCAAATCCTCGATGAGCAAGCCCGATATGTATATTTTCGAGCGGAAAGTCCGTTTCTACGAAAAACGTCATCAGCGCAACGCATCCGAGATGATCGTGATTTCTCCGATGGTGTCGCCGAATGCGCTTCCGGTTGCGGAAAAACTGGGTATCCGGGTATACAGTTCGGCGGAAGATGTCCGATTGTGATCGTTCGGCAGAAAGTCCGGATGTTTAAAATGACAAAGGCGACGATCATCGGACTGGTTCAAGAATCTTTCGAACCGCATCCATCAGGTCCTTTACGTGGTAAGGCTTTTCGAGGACAGCCTGCGGAAGATCCTCATGCTCGCCTGCCAGAACATGCGCCTCATTGTATCCGCTGGCCAGAATGACCGGGATATCCGGCCGGATGCGCCGCAAAGCGGACAAGGTTTCCCATCCATCCATGAGCGGCATGGCGACATCCGAAATGACCAGACGAAACTTTTCCGGTGTTTTTTCGAACAATTGCACAGCCTCGACGCCGTTAGCGGCGCTGACCACCGAAAAGCCGAGCCGTTTCAGGATGGTCTCGGTGACATCCCGCACCAGAGCCTCGTCTTCAACAAGCAGTACAACACCTTCCAGCTTGAAATCCGGTCCAAGGGGCTCCTGATCCGATGGGGTCGGTGGTGCCAATGAAACGGTTTGGATGACCGGGAGATAGATGCGGAAATGGCTGCCTTTTTGGGGTTCGCTCTCGATTTCCAAAAACCCTTCATGGCTTCGAAGGATACCGATGACGACGGCAAGCCCCATGCCTCGTCCGGTGAACTTGCTGGTATAGAAAGGATCGACGATGCTGTCGATCCGGTCTTCCCGTATACCGCAACCGTTATCGGCTATGTCAATGCACACATAAGGACTATCCAGCGGTTCCCGGTCGACGGGATGTCGATGTCGGACAGGAATGGTGGGACCATCGACGGTCCGAAAGCTGATTCGAATCGTTCCGGGTCGATCCCCGATGGCTTCGATGGCGTTGGTGACAAGCTGAATCAGAACCTGACGGATTAGCGCGGCATTGAGGTTTGCCTGGAATTTTGCCTCAGGTATGTTCGCATCCAGCCGGATATGCGAAGGAACGAGGGTGACGATCGCCGGTAGGTTCTGCCTGAAGACCTCGATAATATCGGTGGGTACGCGTCGCTCAAAGCTCTGCCCCAAATAGACCAGCATGAGGCGGCTGATCTCACTCGCTTTTTGGGTGGCTTTTCGCATGGCATCGATATGGAGTAGAGCTTGCTGGTCTTCGGCGAAGCTGTCCGCAAGCATATCCAGATGTCCCAGGATCACCATGAGCTGGTTGTTGAAATGGTGTGCAATAGCGCCCGCCATCCGGGAAAGACTTTCCGCCTTTTCGATCTGCTGGAGCCGCTGCTCCATGGTTCGACGCTCTTCTTCCATTCGTTTCTGTTCGGTGATGTCCTGAACCAGCCCGAGTACATGAACCGTCCCACCATCCATTTTTACGGTGGATGTCGAAATACTTACCCATCGTTTCTTCCCGTCCTTTCGGACGATGAGCCATTCTTCATTTCGCAGATGATCCTGCTGAAAGCTTTTCTGAATTCGATCTTTTGCCCGGATGCGGGCTTCTTCATCAGGTACTAAGGGGTAACATCCATATTGGTTGATCTCTTCCAACGTGTAACCTGTGATTTGGATCATGCTCCGGTTCCAAGCCGTATACCGAATGAAGGGCTTTTCGGTTACCTGTTGGCAGACATACAATCCTTCGGCGATGTTCTCGAGGATGGTGTTTCGGAAGGCATATTCCCGTCTCAGAGATTCCTCGGCATTTCTTCGGGAAGTCTGATCGATCATGACGGTTAGAAACAAATGCTCTCCCTGGTTTTCAATCGCCTCTCCGTAAAAAATTCCATGCCGGACGCTGCCATCTTTACAGCGAACGTCAAGCTCTCGGTCGAATAGCCTACGGTTTTGATGCAAGGTTCTAAATGCATCCTGATGATCCTGCGGCCGAGCGAACAAGGAAAGATCGGCTATAGTTTTTCCGATCACTTCTTCCCGGCTGTAGCCGAGGGTGTTGACGAACGCTTCGTTGATATCGACAAAAACACCGTCTGTAGCACGGGTGATCGCCATGACGGCTGGGTTGTGATTAAAAATCCGGTTGAACAATTGCAGCGCTTCCTGCTCTTTGCGAAGGTCCTTGCAGATCCAGTATATGCAATCGATGCCGTTCCACTGTCCGAACCACACCCGGGTTTCCACCGGAACCAGCACACCAGCCTTGGTTGCAAGCGGCAGGGGGCAAACATCCCGCTCGCCTTGAAACATCGCAGCGAAGATGGCTTCGGCCTCGGATCGTTTCTGGGCGGGATGAAAGTCCAGAAGGTTCATGGTTTCAAGATCGTCGGTGCTGTAACCCAGTTTTCGATGGATGGCCGGGTTTGTGTAGAGAATCTTGCCGTCGGGCGTACCTACCACGATCATGTCGTCCATCGTTTCGAAGAAAGTACGAAAATTCCGTTCGCTTTCCCGAAGAGCATTTTCTCGGGCCAGAATCTGCTTGGTCTGACGGCGGACCGTGCGTCGAAGTTGGACATTCCAAAACCAGATGCCGATAAGACCGATCAGCAGGAGAACGAAACCCGCCGCGATTTCCTTCCGGTGTCTTTCAAAATAAGAGGAGGGTTGGCCGAAGGCTTTGCCGAGCCATTTTTCGGTGATCTTGTCCAACACCCCGGTGGATCGAGCTTCGGCGATGCCTTTGTTGAGAATTCCGATCAAAAGGGTGTTTTGCGGCCGGGATGCCATGCAGTTTTTACCGACGTATAACGGGTCTGCGATTCTCTTGATGTCCTGGTTCAGTCGGTTTTGATAGATATGGTAGAGGACGATCTGTTCGTCTCCGATCACGGCGTCGGCTCTGCCGGCGATGACGGCATCCGTTGCTTGCGCGAAATTGTCCGTGTCCAGAATCTGAAAACGGATGCCCTTGGTTTCCAGAAATTCTTTGGCATAGTCTCCCCGTTGGATGGCGATGACTTTTCCGTTCAAATCCTGGATCGATTTCATATCGGTTCGCTCGGCGCGAACGAAAATGGAAGCCGGAACATCGAAAAGCGGTTCCGTGAACAAAAACCGCTCCTGTCGCTTTTGGCTGAAAAAGAGGCTGGTCAGGACATCCGCATCCCCGGAAAGCACCGCTTCCTGGGCTTTCTGAAAAGAGTCCGCTACAAATACCGGTTGAAAGCCTATCTCAACCGCCATCCAGCGAGCGACATCGATCATGATCCCGTCATGCTGTCCCTGCTCGTCGACGAATTCGAATGGCGGGTATTGGGCCTGACTGATGAAGACGATACGCTTTTTCTGTTGGAGAAAAGCTTGCTCCTCTGTCGAGAGCTGAAGTCCAAAGGCAGGTGCTGCGAATTCAATCAGCAGGAAGGGCAGCAGGATCCACGTCAGGGCGAGATCCCGACATACGGCGAGATGGATACGTATTTTCATATAGCGAACTCGAAGGGGGTGTGTTTAAAAAGCCAAAGGTCGGGAGCCCGGCACAGAAAGAAAATCAGTCGATGGGCCTCCGGAAAGCCGTCAAGGATGCGCAGATATAAAGGTCGGTCTTTCGCTTCATCTCAAAGGGATAACACCGCCTGCATGCAAGCGGAAAGCTCCTCCGTGCGATAGGGTTTCCCCAAGAATCCATCGGGGCGGTCCGCATGGGCTTCGGCCATGATGGTGGCTTCATCGTATCCACTCGATAGAATGACTTTTACATGGGGATCGAGGGCCCTCAGGGTACTGAGCACCTGCCAACCATCCATGTCCGGCATAATCAGATCACAGATAACGGCATCGAGGGTTTCACGATGCTGTTTGAAACGTTCGATTCCTTCCTTTCCACTTGCAGCCTGAAGGACATCGTAGCCAAGTCGGTTGAGCATCATGTCGGCGATATCCCGAACCATGGTTTCATCGTCGATCAGAAGGATCCTGCCCTTGGAGGTCTTTCCGGTTGACACCGAAGGTTTCACAATGGATGGGCTCGGCGTACTCAGAGGTAGAAAAATCCGGAAAATGCTGCCCAGATCCGCCTTGCTCTCAACGGTAATACAGCCTCGGTAGACCTTCAGAATGCCGAGAATCGTCGATAGTCCCATGCCTCTTCCAATGAACTTCGTCGTATAGAAGGGGTCGAAGATGGATTCAATGTCTTTGGGGAGGATACCGCAGCCATGATCTTCGACCGTCAGGCACGCATAGTGGGTGTGTTCGGGATGCCAATCGGGCGGGAAGCGATGGGATTCGGCAATGTCCGTTGAAGCTACCGTTTGAACGACGATCCGGATGCTCTTGTGGGAATCTGCGGATGCTTCCCAGGCATTGATCACCAGATTGGTCAGGATCTGACGGATGAGCTGATCATTTGCGTCGATGACGGGCCCTTCGGGTTGGAAATCGGTTTCGATCACGAGCCATTGGGGTGAAGCGGCGTGCAACAGTGAAAGACTGTCTCGACAAATCTTGGATAAATCGATTGGTTGGGTTGAGCCGGTTATCTGCCCGACATAGGTGAGCATCATCCGGCTGATATCGGCTGCTTTCCGGGCGGCCTCTTGGATATGCATCAGCACAGGGTAGCTTTTCGATCCTTCCGGTGTTTGATCGACCAGCAACTCCAGCCCTCCGATGATAATCTGCAATTGATTGTTGAAATGATGGGCGATGGCTCCTGCCATTCGTCCAAGACTTTCGGATCGCTGCAGTTGTCGGTTCAAGGATTCGAGTCGAACCTGTTCGGCTTCGGCCTGTTTGCGTCGGCTGATATCCCGGCTCACACCCAGAACACCGATCGGTTTTCCCGTTTCGTCGCGTAGAAACGACAATGTCGATTCCACCCAAATCGTCGATCCGTCTTGTCGGTATTCCTCCAATTCGATGGTTCGGGTTCGATTGGGGTCGGCGGTGCCCGTTTCTTCCAATGCCAATTCTTCCGAAAACACTTGTAGCGCATGCTCGAGGGATTTCGGTGTCAGGGATTGATGAACGGGCCGATGGATCACTTCTTCTGCAGGAACCCCATACATCCGTTGTACGGACGGGCTCACATAGATGAAGTGAAAGTCCATATCCATGACCCAAACGGTATCGACCATGTTTTGGGTGATCAACTGATACCGCTCTTTGATGTCAAGAAGTCGTTCGGCAATTTGTTGTCGGTCCATAGGGTTCAACCAAAGAAGAGGTTCAAATAGCTTGGAAGGCCGGGGTGATAGCCGATATTGTGGGAGATCATTTCATGATGGATTCATCATTACGGTATTTTTCGTTACGTTGTCAAAGAAATTTCCATTGAACAGAACAGAGTGTAAGTTTTGATGGCCTCGCAAAAAGTCGCTTCATCCCCGGCTATGGTTCTTGACGGGCCTGA
>CAZJXF010000049.1:0-23469 GCA_964549995.1 uncultured Desulfatirhabdium sp.
CCGGCTGCTTCAAACACGTTTCCGCTGCTTCGCAAAACACCACCCGCCCTCCTGATGGAAGCCCGGCATTGGAGGGAAAACGACAAAAGGCGACTTTTTGCGAGCCCATCATGAATAGGCTACCTTACGAAAACGCAAAAGCGTCGTCAATGAGTGGATGCAACGGCATGATCGAATCGCTCCCATTCCGTCCATCAAATGTCCGACTTGAACAAATCCTCCGGCTGACTCGGGCGCTGGGTGTCGGAGGATGGCGGTTCAGGCGGAGTTTCCAGAATCTGTGGAACCGTTCCTTCCTTGAAGCATTCGAAGATGACATGGGTCGAGTGGGGGCCGGCCAGAAGTCCGGTATCCGCATCGATGCGAGCGAAGACAATGCCTTCTGGAATGGGAAACGCGGCTGACGGGAATTTCGCCAGAGCCTGCTTCATGAATGCCATCCAGATCGGAAGCGCTGCGGAGGCACCCGTCTCTCCTCTTCCCAGGGATGCCATGTCGTCGAAACCTACCCATACCCCGGTGACCAGTTGAGGGGAAAAACCGACAAACCAGGCATCGTGCAGGTTGCTGGTGGTTCCGGTTTTTCCGGCGATCGGGCGGTTGAGCGCCAGAAGCCGTTTGGCCGTTCCGTTCTTGACGACGCCCTCCAGCAGGCTGGTCATGATGTAGGCCGTTCGGGGATCAAGAACAGACTTTTTCTCCGGTTCCATGGTTTCGAGTACCTTGCCGTTCTTGTCCTCGATCCGGGTGATGAACAGCGGTTGAATGAGATCCCCCTGGTTTGCGAAAACGGAAAAGGCGGTTGTGATCTCCATCGGTGAGACGACGGAGGAACCGAGGGCGATGGACAGGTTCTTGTCGATCGGAGACTGAATGCCGAGCCGCCTGGCGTATTCCACAACCGTATCGACACCGATATCCTGAAGGATCTTGACCGTTACGACATTCAGGGACTTTTCGAGCGCCGTTCGCAGCAAAACGCGGCCATGATACTGACGGTCGTAGTTTTTGGGATTCCATACCGGATCCGATTCGCCGTCCTGAAAGCTGATGGGGGTATCCATCATGAAGGTTGCAGGCGTGTACCCCTTGTCGATGGCAGCCGCATAAACGATGGGTTTGAAGGCGGATCCCGGTTGCCGTTTGGCCTGAATCGCTCGGTTGAACTGGCTTTCGTTGAAATCCTTTCCGCCGATCATGACCCGGACGTTTCCGGTTCCGGTTTCCAGGCAGACGATTGCCGATTGAACGGCCGGCGTCTGCTCGAGGGCGAACCGCAGAGGGTCCTTCGCTCCAGAGGAAGGCTCGAGAATTCGAACCAGGATGACATCGCCCGTTTTGAGCGCATCCGAGACCTTTCGAATCGTTCCTCCCTGCGCTTCGGGATTGGGTTTTCTGGCCCATTTCATGTCCGAGAGGGCCAGGACGCCGCTACGGTTTCCCAAACGAATGACGGCCCGCTGTTGGCTGTCCTGAATGTCCACAACAACACCGGTCAGAATAGCTCCGGGCCGAATCTGGGATTCGGGCGTCTTTTCCTGAAGCACTTTACAGAAGGTTTCGATTTCAGATGGTTCCAGATGCTTGATCGGTCCCCTGTATCCCTGACGTTTGTCCAGATCCCGAAGTCCTGCCTGCATGGCATCGTAAGCCTGCTGATGCATGGGAACGCTGGCCGCCGTGTATATCTTGAATCCATTGGTCAGAAGAGCCTCCGCTCCGTATTTGCTTTCCAGATACCGCCGAACATGTTCGGCATAATAGGAAACGTGATCCGGAACGTTCTTTCGGATCGGCTGCAGCTTCAGAGGGGCCGCCATAGCCTCTTTGGCTTCGGTTTCGGAAATGTATCCTTCTACCACCATGCGGTTGAGTACGTAGATCTGTCGTTGCTTGGCTTTTTCCGGGTACCGAATGGGAGAATACCGTGTCGGCGCCTGCGGAAGGCCTGCCAAGACGGCCATTTCGGCCAAGGTCAATTCCCGGGCGGTCTTTCCGAAATAGACTTCGGCGGCCGACTCCACGCCGTAGGCTCCCTGGCCGAGGTAGATCTGATTCAGGTAGAGATAGAGAATCTCCTCTTTCGTAAAAGCCTTGTCGATCCGGTAGGCAAGAATCGCCTCCTTGAATTTGCGCATGAAGGACTTTTCGGGGGTCAATAGGAAGGATTTTGTCACCTGTTGGGTGATCGTACTTCCTCCCTGAACGATGCCTCCCGCCTCGATATTCTTGAATACGGCCCGAAGAATACCCAGTAAATCGATTCCCGGGTGGGAATAGAATCGAGAATCTTCCGCTGCGATGAATGCCTGTTTCAGTTTTTCCGGAATGGCCTCGATCGGGAGCACCCGTCTTCTTTCCCGAAAGAATTCGGCCATGACTTGGCCGTCTTCGGTATAGACTTCGGTGATCCCAGGCGGATTGTAGTCGGCAAGCGTCTTGATCTGAGGCAGATCTTCGTTCACGTAGTAATAAAAGACAATGAGCGAGGGGATTGCGATGGCCATTCCGATGAAGGCCAACCGCACCGCCCATTTGGCGATGACGGAAAAGGAAGACGGTGATGGGGTTTTTGCGCGCTGTTTCAGAATATCGGAACATTTTTTCGTCACGATTTCCCGCTCCTCGATCGAAGATTGCAATAGACAACGATGTGGCTGGAAAAGGATTGACATTATAGGAAGGTATGATAAAAATACAAGGTTTTTCAAGGCCTCTTTCGAGGCCTTTTTCTGTTTTCTTTAGATGGGAGAAACCGATGGTGTCTTTGGATTTTTCGAAGCTTGGGGGTCTTGTTCCGGTCGTCACGCAGGATGCGGAAACGAATGAGGTGTTGATGGTGGCTTTCATGAACGAGGAGGCTTGGTTGCATACCTTGAAAACCGGGAAGGCGACCTATTACAGCCGCAGCCGTCAATGCCTCTGGATCAAGGGAGAGACGTCCGGCAACGTTCAATGGGTCAGGGAAATCCGGATCGATTGCGATAACGACACCGTTCTGTTGAAGGTGGAACAGGTGGGCGGAGCCGCCTGTCATACAGGGCATCGCTCCTGTTTTTACCGTCGAATGGCGAAAGATGGATTGGAAACGGTTGGAAGCCCGGTGTTCAATCCCAAGGAGGTATATCGTTCATGAATCCGATTTTGAAATTGGGCATTCCCAAGGGAAGTCTCCAGAACGCGACCGTCGAACTGTTTCGACGTTCCGGTTGGAAAATCGATATTAACGGCAGAAGCTATTTCCCGGAAATCAATGACGAAGAAATCGAATGTTCCATCTGTCGGGCGCAGGAAATGAGCCGCTATGTGGAAACCGGCGCACTCGATGCCGGGCTGACCGGGAAGGACTGGATCGCAGAAAACCACAGCGATGTACATGTCGTCTGTGATCTCGTCTATTCCAAGGTCAGTGCCCGTCCTGCCCGATGGGTGCTTGCGGTTCCTTTCGATTCACCGGCCAAACGCATTGAAGACTGTGCCGGGATGAAAATTGCGACGGAATTGGTGCAATTCACGAAGGATTATTTTGCAGAACGCAATATTCCCGTGGAAGTGGAGTTTTCCTGGGGAGCAACGGAAGCCAAGGTCGTTTCCGGGCTCGCGGATGCCATCGTCGAGGTCACCGAAACCGGCAGTACCATCAAGGCGCACGGGCTGCGGATTATTCACGAGCTGATGCAGACCAACACCCAACTCATCGCCAACCACAAGGCATGGGCCGATCCCAGGAAGCGGGAAAAGATCGAGCAGATCGCTTTGTTGCTGAAGGGCGCTCTTCGCGGGGAAAAACTGGTCGGCCTCAAGATGAATGTTCCCGAACACTGCCTGGAAAAGGTAGTGGGGCTTCTACCCAGTCTGAATGCGCCGACCGTCGCCCCCTTGTATCAGACGAACTGGTTTTCCGTGGAAACCGTGGTGCAAAACGGTGTAGTGCGGGAGCTCATTCCCAAGCTCATGAAAAACGGGGCCGAAGGCATCATTGAATATGCACTGAACAAGGTGATTTGAGAAGAAAGCGATCCTCTCTTCCGGAAGGGCGGTCACATCGGGTTGCCCTTACAACATCAAAACGTTTCCATCCGTCCCTGATCATGATGGACTCGCAAAAAGTCAGATACTCTTGTTTAACCCGCAGGAGAGCGGGTGCATTTTGCTTGCGCAGCGGAAAAACTCAGCAGCCCGATCTCGTAGGATCGGGCGGATGGCCAAGATGGAAACGAAGGTTTTCTGAAAGGCAACATCCGGATTTTCAATCCAAAACAGATGAAGCGCGTCCGCCCGATCCAACGATCTCCGGCTGCTTCAAACACGTTTCCGCTGCTTCGCAAAACACCACCCGCCCTCCTGCTGGAAGCCCGGCATTGGAGGGAAATCGGTAAGAGGCGACTTTTTGCGAGGCCATCAATCATGTGCGGCTCGAGGGTACATTGGGCTGTTCCCGCACGTTGAATTCCAGTTTCCATTTTCGATCGTTCGTTTGGGACATGCACCAGACCTCGAGGGTCCCGATCTCGGTGGCCCGGGTTTCGAGACTGACCGGGATTCGATCCCCTGCCTCTCCTTCCAGTGTCGTTTCCATCGTTGCGACGGGCTCGATATCTCCTTCCCAGGATTCCACCATTTCACCCGGCTGATCTTCTTTTCGAGTATTGGAGGCCATAAGATCAAAGCTGGCTGTTTCGCCGACCAGAAGGGCGAAAGAACGGTCGGGTATGGGTTGAGATGTCCCTTCCTCCATGCCAAAGCCTGCAATGCACAAGGCCTTGACAGGAGCCGGCATACCGGGAACGGCAGGCATCGAAGCAGCGACACCGATATAATAGGTTTTGTTTAAGCCGCTTCGGATGCGAATCCCGCCTACCTTGCGGGAAAGACCGTAATAGGCCGCGCCTCGGGCAACCGATCGGTCGAAATCGGCTGCAGGAAGCTCCTTCAGGGAGGCTCCGCCATTCCAGGATTGAAGCAGTTCGAGCAGCCGGTTGCGCAGTACCGGTGACTTCATGACGCCGCCGTTGAAGAGGATGGCTGTTGGAATCAGTGGCTCTTCGTGGGAATTTCGGCGGAGGAATTCGGCCAGGTGATGGGTGATAGCCGGATCGGCTTCGTAGGAAATACCGATTTCCTGAAGTCCGACGGTTTTAGAGGTCTGAACGGAAGCCGTCGGTTCGCAGAGCGGAAAAAAGCCATCGAGGAGGATGCGGTTCACTTCCTCGGCCGTCAGCTCCGTCGATATGCTCTGGGCGATGAGTCCTTTACCTTTTCCGAGAATGGAAATTCGATAGCTATCGGGAGCGTCGGCTGCAAGCAACCGTTCTTTTCCTTTTCGACACGCCTGGATCAGCGCCCGCATCTGCATGGGATCGAGTCGGATGTTTTTGGCAGCCAGTTTTCCTTGAATGGCATAGGCCAGGGTCATGTCCATGTTGTCGCCCCCGACCATCAGGTGGTTGCCCACTGCAATGCGTTCGAGCGTGAGATTGCCTCGCTCTTCGCCGACCCGAATGAGACTGAAATCGGTCGTTCCGCCTCCGATGTCACAGACGAGAATCAGGTCCTGCGGTTTGAGATAGCTTCGCCATGTGTCCTGTGCATCCGATATCCATGCGTAGAGTGCGGCCTGGGGTTCTTCGAGGAGAGTCACCCGATGCAACCCGACCATTTCCGCCGCCTTGACGGTAAGGTCTCGGGCCAGGGCATCGAATGAAGCTGGAACCGTCAGAAAAATTTCCTGATCTTCCAGACGCTCGGAACCGGGGCCTGACCTCCCCTCCTTGTCTGCCCGGCCATGGTTCCAGGTTCGGGCAAGGTGCTGGAGAATGGCGGCGGAAGCCTCGACTGGAGAGCGTTTCATCTCGGAATGGCTTCCCTGCCAGGGAAGAATCGGGGCATGACGATCCACCATCGGATGACAGAGCCAGGATTTGGCCGAGGAAATCAAGCGATGGGGGATTTCGGCCCCTCTTTCCCGGGCGAATTCACCGATGACCATCCGATCCTGGGTCTCCCAGGGGACCTTAATGGCCTCATCCGGCACTTCGCTTGGGTCTGGAATAAGGAGAAAGCTTGGCAAGATGTCGATTCGTTCGATAGTGCCGGGGCCGGTCAGCTGGGGTACGGCGAAGGTTTCGATCCGCCCATCGGGTTGGTTCTCGCAAAAGGCCAGGACCGTGTTGGTGGTTCCCAAATCGATGCCGACAATCCAGGAAGTTTCGTTGCTCATTACAGGCTCCATCAGGTGATTTCCACTTCAGCGGGGACAAGAATATCGGGATTGGGACTTCCTGAAAGCTCAGGCAAAACGACTTTCTTGACTTTCCAGCCCCTGTGGCGGACCACACCCGTAAACGGCGGATTGCCCCCGACCTGTCCCATCAGCTTGACGGCTGTGGCATCGAAGTCCGCCTGCAGTGTAATGGTTTCTCCTTCTTCCTGGCTGATCACCGGCTGAAGCGGAAGATATCGGTTGACGACCTTTCGGCAGTTTTCATGGATGTTGCGGACAGCCGCACCGATTTGGGCATCCTCGTAGTCTTCGAGGTTTTCTTGGAGGAAGTCGAGGAGGCGTCCTTCCCGCTGGAGCAGGCCGATCAAATGCAGAAAGAGACGCTTGTCCACATGGGGGTCGCGCGCCTTCCCCGGTTTTTCCCCCCCATCTTCCGATGAAGAGACCGCTCTTGTCGTGTTACGATCGGATGAAGGCGGGCGCACTGCCCCTGCTGCGCGTTTCTGCACCGCACCATACAACCAAAGCGCCCACAGAATCGTGATGAGGGTGACTGCTGGAAGACCGTACCACCAGATCCGTTTCTGAAAACCGAGAAACCAGATGGTGAATTGCTGCAGGGCCTGGCCTGCGGTGTCCTCCGGAATGGCCGTGGGTAGCTGTTTCCCGATCCAATAGGGTAGGCCGAACATCAGCAGGCCGAACAGCAGAAAAATGAAGATCCAGGAACCGATGACGGTTCCCTTGATGGGGATAATTGTCTTGGGTTTCATGTGTTTTCTCCGGTATCAAACGAAACGTTGTTCGACATGGGGTGACAGGGATGGTTACCGTTTCACCGTTTCAGGCGTGCAAGCGTCTTTTAAGGAAAGCGGTGGCCGTTGTCAATCGGATCGAAAATTTCGCAGGCAAATGCTTGACAAGCATTTTTTTGTAATGGTATATAGAGCCAACAAATGAAGGCACGTAGCTCAGTGGGAGAGCACTACCCTGACACGGTAGGGGTCGTTGGTTCAAACCCAATCGTGCCTACCAAGACGAAACGGCGGGTTATGAATGAATAGCATTCATAACCCGCTTTTTTTGTCCCATTCATGATGGACTCGCAAAAAGTCCAAAAGTCTCATCCGAGTCGCATGGGGGGAGACACGCCTTTTTCGTTGCATCGGATAAACTCAGCCGCCCGAGCTCGTAAGGGCCGGGCATGTGGCCAGACTTCAACGATGGGTCATTGAAACGCAACATCTTGTTATTCAAACGGATATGACTTGAATGAGCATGCCCGGCCCAACGATCTCCGGCGGCTTCAAACAAGTATCCGATGCAACATCAAAAGGCGTATCTCCCCCCATGCTTAGGCCCGTCAAGAACCATAGCCGGGGATGAAGCGCCTTTTTGCGAGTCCATCATTCATGACGGCTTCGCAAAAAGGCGCCACCTCCCGATTTTCTTCCAATGCCGGGCTTCCAGCAGGAGGGCGGGTGGTGTTTTGCGAAGCTGTCCATATCTTGGACTTTTTGTGAGATCATCGTTTCTTAGAAAATACAGAAGGGGAACCCAGAATGCAGGGTTCCCCTTCTATGCTTTAGGAAGCGGCGGATCGAACGAGTCAGTTCTTACTTTCTTCCGGCATACTCCGCATAGGCCATGGCCACCGTCCGATAAACCAGATGTGCCAGCTTCGAGAACGGCACATAGGCGAAGAGGCAGAAGACGAATACGAGGTGAATAAAATACAGGAGATAGGACAGCCAGGCCACGCCGCCGAGCCGGGTCATTTCGGTGAGAAGTCCGGTCACACCGAGGCCGAAGGCAAGCCCGATCAACTGCCAATCTTTATATGTGCTGACCTGGTCTTTTTTGGCCAAACGCGTCTTGATCATCAAACCGCTTCCGATGACCAGGGCGATACCGCTGAGATTGGCGAGCCACTTCACCGGATTGAGTTGACTGTAAGGCCCATGGATCTGGAAAATGTAGAGAACGACAAAAAAGATCGACGTTACAATGAACAGGCCGATGAATCCGAAGAAGACCATCATGTGAGCCGTCGCTCGGTCCTTGTTCTCGCCGCATTCGTTGAATTTGTCGTGACGCAGAATCTTCGGAATGACCCGGATGAGCGCATCGAGAAATCCTTTGGGATCGATCTTCTCCTGGTTCGTTTTTCCTTCGATCAAAGCATTCTGGTGAATATCGGCCAAGAATCGCTTGAGACCCAGTGCAAAAACGGCGACCGCCCAAATGGAAAGCGGTATCATGATCATATCCACCAACCAGGTCGAAAAGAAATGGGCATGGACGATTTCATCGCCTTTCGGATTGAAATGCAGCAGTCCGGTGATCAGACCCAAGACAATGAATACGACGACAGGAATCGCCAGCAGAAGGGGCAGCTTCTTCGGATCGTTGACGGCCTTGGCAACAGCCTTCGGAACGGCGTATTCGGTGACGGCATAGGCTCGAAGGGCCGCCAGTACATCACCGGGCTTTGCCCCTCGGGGGCACTTGGTCGAGCAGTCGCCGCAATTGTGGCATAGCCAGATGTCGGCGTTTCCGACCACCTTGTCTTTCAACCCCCAGGAAGTGGCGATCATTTCCTTACGGGGAAAGGGCCGGGTATCCGGAGAAATGGGGCAGACCACGGCACAGGTGGCGCATTGAAAGCATTTCTTGACGTCACCGCCGCCCATGCGGGTCACTTCCTGGATGAACTCCAGATCGGGTTTGACTTGATACGCTTGCGTCATGAATCATCCTCCTCGAAACCAGCGTGAAGGGCCGGCGCCTGCAGGACGCCGGCCGGTATCGAATTAGAATCCCTTGAACGGGTTCGGGCCCAATTCTTCGATCTTGGCTGCAAATTCGTCGATGATCTGGGGGACCTTGTCGAATTCGTCGATGGCCAGCTCGAACTGCGCCACCCGTTCCACCTCGAGGGCCAACGATGCCAGCGCCTCTCCGATTTTCCGCATCCGGATGCTGGCAAGCTCGCTTCCCTTGACGAAATGGCACTGGTAATCGTCTCCGTGCTTGCAGCCCAAGAGGAAAGCTCCGTCCATGCCTTTGGACAAGGCTTCCTTGATCCAGGCCACATTCACGGAACCCAGGCAGCGGACCGGAATGAATCGGACATTGGGTGAATAGGTGCATCGATGGAGCCCGGCCATGTCGAGCGCCGGATAGGCATCGTTTTCGCAGACCAGAGCCAGAATGCGCAGCGGCGGCTCGTCATAATCGTCGGCAGTCGGTACACCGATGGCCTTGATCATGGAGCCGATCGTATCGATGTTGTAGTCGGCGAAACCGATAATTCGTTCCGGACATGCGCCCATACAGGTTCCGCATCTGCGGCACCGGGTCGGATTCGGCTTGGGAGTTCCGCGTTCATCGTCATCGAGTGCACCGAAGGGGCATTCTTCCGTGCACCGTTTGCATTGGGTGCAGCGAGCGAAGAAGAAATCCGGATACGTCATGTCTCCATAACGCGGATGGACGGCGACCCCTCGGTTGGCGCTTTCGATGCACTGGATGGCCTTCAGTGCCGCTCCTGCCGCATCCTCGATCGATTCTTCCATCGTGAGGCTTCTGCGGATGGCCCCTGCCGCATAGATGCCGGTTCGCTGGGTTTCGTAGGGGAAGCAAATGTAGTTCGAGTCGGCATATTGATCGAAGATGGCGTTGTCCCGGAAACCAGGGCCTTGTCGGTAAGCCAGGTTGATCACCGGATCATCTGCGGTGACAGGCACCATACCGGTTGCAAGCACCACCATGTCGGCATCGATTTGGATCTTTTCCCCCAAAAGCGTGTTGTCCGCCTCGACGACGAGGCCGTTGCCGTTCTTCGTCACGGAAACCACTTCGCCCTTGGTGAGGAAAATACCCGGATCCTGCTGGATGCTCTTGTAGAAATACTCCTGAAGGCCGGGGGTTCGCATGTGCTGATAGATCACATAGGCCTTGGCTTCCGGATCGTCTTCCCGGACGTATTTGGCCTGCTTCAGCGATACGAGGCTCGTCACCGATCCGGTATACGGAAAATCGGCATCATCGCCTTTTCCGGGGCTCTGAACGAAAACAACGGACTTGACCGGTTTGCCGTCGGATGGCCGGACGACCTTGCCTTTGGCCGCCAGCTGTTCGAACTGGTGGTTCGTGACGACATCGGGGGAAGCGCCCCAACCCAAATGGTCGAATTCCCCTTCCTTGGGTTCGTAGGGACGCCAACCGGCTGCCAGTACGACTGCTCCGAATTTTTCGCCGTTCGGATCCAGGGTCAGAATGTCGTTCTTGCCCTTGTTGAACTCCTTATAACGCTCGATCAGCTGGTCTTTTTCGAGTTCTTTGCCGTTTTCGTCCACCCGCATTTCCGGAGGCAGCGGGAAGGGGACGTCAAATTCAATGGCTTCCCCGGGTTTCTTGAGCGTCACCGTAAAATCCCCCGGCTGTCCGGCGATTCGGGCGACAACCGTTTCCGTTTTCACCGTGATATTCGGTAGGGACTTCAACTCCGCCAATTTTTCGGCAAGCACCGGTTGGGCCATGTCGGTGAAGGGGGCATTCAAGGGAAGCTGCTTGCGGACTTTGGCCGCATATCCGCCCAACTGGGCTTCTTTTTCGACGATGGTGACATCGTATCCGGCTTTTGCCGCATCGATGGCAGCCGAAATGCCCGTGATACCGCCGCCGATCACCAGAATCTTTCGGGTGAAGTTTTCGAGCTTGTAGGCTTCGGGCATTTTGACTTTCTTGAGTTTTTCCATGCTCATCTTGAGGTAGTCCTCGGCCATCATTTGCAGATGGTCGATTTCTTCCCCTTGTGTTTTCGGATGGGACCAGACGACCTGTTCCCTCAAATTGACCCGATCTACATAGCACCCATCAAACCGGAACACGTCGAAATTGACCCGTCGCGAGCAGGCGGCGATGGCCATGTGGTTGATGCCGTCAGCCACTTCCTGCTGCAGAAACGCCACGCCTTCCTTGCCGCACAGAAACGGATGGGATTTGGCCTTGAAGCCTTCATCTTCTGCAACTTCACACAACTGATCGATGTTCAGGGCGTCTCCGATGCCACAGCCCGTGCAGATATATGCACCATATTTCTTGCTCATGAATGACCTCCTCTTACCGTTTCTTCAGGGTTTGAATGGCTTTGAGGGCCATGCCCGTCGCATTCTGGTTGCACGAAATCACGTCCGCCGGTTTGTTGGCACATCCGGTGGCGAACATGCCGCCTTTGGCGAAATCGTTCACGATGAAACCGTCATCCGTCAGATGCAATTCGACAGGCAGCTTGGAAACGGCGGCCGTCGGCTGCATACCGGTTGCCAGAACGACCAGTTCGGCCGTGTGACGAATCTTTTCACCGGTAACAGCGTTTTCGGCGACGACTGTGATGTTGCCCGTTGCGGCATCTTCGGAAACTTCGGCAACCTTCCCTTTGATGAAGGAGACGTTCGCATCTTCCTTGATCTTTTTGTAGAACCTTTCGTACTTATAGCCCGGTGTCCGCAGATCGATGTAGAAAATGGCGATCTTGGCGTTCGGGTACCGCTCCCGGATATAGGTGACATGCTTCAGGGACGCCATGCAGCAGATATAGGAGCAGTAGGGCAGGTGGTTTTCGTCGCGGGAGCCTGCACACTGAACGAAAGCGACGGTTGCCGGTTCCTTCTGATCGGAGGGCCGAAGGATCTTGCCGCCGGTCGGTCCGGTTGTGGAGGCCATCCGCTCGAGCATCATGTTGGTGATGATGTTTTTGTAGCGGCCGAATCCAAGGTTGTCGATCCTGTGGGCGTCGTAGGGGACCCAGCCCGTTGCCCAGACGACGGCTCCGACCTTGAGGCTGACGTTCTTTGCCTGCATATCGAGATCGATGGCGTCGTACTTGCAGGTTTCCTTGCAGCGCTTGGCATCTTCTGTGCCGATGATGCGGGAAGACAAGACATAGCGGGCCGGGAAGGCCATGTCATGGGGAAGATAGGCCCCTTTGATCTTGTTCATGCCGAAGTTGAATTCGTTCGGAATTTCCGTCTGGCAGGCTTCCGCGCAGGCGCCGCAGCAGGTGCAGGCTTCGGTGACGTATCGGGGGTTGATCTTGATTGTCGCGGTATAGTCTCCCGGTTTTCCGTCGATGGCTTGGACTTCGGCCATCGTCAGGACCTTGATCCGGGGGTTGTCCTTGATTCTGCGGAAGTTGATCTCGAGTCCGCAGGTAGGCGGACAGAGTTTTGGAAAATACTGGTTCAACTGAGCCACCCGGCCGCCAAGATACGGATTTTTTTCGATCAGATAGACTTCATATCCGACTTCTGCGGCTTCGAGGGCGGTGGTGATTCCGCTGATGCCTCCACCTACCACCAAAATACTTCCACCGGCAGGTGCTGCTGTATCTGCTGTCATGCTGTCCCTCCGTGCTGAAAAGGTTTTCTGTTAGGCAATCGATCGGCCGAAACGCGAAGATTCTAAGCGGCAAGCGATGACGGTCAAACGCGTTTGACCGCCTGCGTCTGACGCCCCCTGCAGTGTGCGGCTCAGGCCGATCAGATGAAAAAAACCTCCAGGCACCTCAACCCAGGTGCCTGGAGGCATCGTGACATGACGCTGTTAGGCTACATCTCGAAGGTTCTCCGTGGGATCATGCATCCGGGAACAGTTTGATGTAGTCTTTCTTGAAGACGGACCATTGGCCGGTCTTCGGGTCATACTTGGAGTTGACGAAGCAGAACCAGTTGGCGTCATCCTGGCCCGGATAGTCGGCCTGATAATAGAAGCCGGGGTACCGGGTTTCCTTACGGAACTGGATGTGGCGCAGGTGGGCTTCTACGGTCCAGATACGGTGGTAGATTTCCCATGCACGCATCAGTTCGTGGAGGTCGCCGGCGGCCAGCTTTTCGCAGTCTTCCCGCATGGTTGCCAGAAGATCCATGACGATTTCGAGGTTCTTGGAGCTCGTCATGTAATAGGTGGCCGTTCCACCGCCGTATTCATGGGTGGCCTTCATCAGACGCAGGGCCATTCCGGACGGTTTCACGTAGTTGGGGTTGATGTCGACGGCCGTGGTGTAGTTGCAGTGATCGAGGAAGGTGTAGACCGGCTTGTAGACCATGTCCACGAGTTCTTTCGCTGTCTGCTTCAGGGTGGGTTTGAAATCGGCATGATCGCGCACGAAGCGGACCATCTGCTTGGCTGCGATTCGACCTTCGGCATGGGAACCGGAGGAGAATTTGTGACCGGAGCAGCCGACACCGTCACCGGCGGTGAACAGACCGATGACCGTGGTCATGCGGTTGTAGACCTTGCCCTTGTCGCCCCATTTGTATGCGGCCGGGACCCAGTCATAGTCCGGACCCGATACCCACATACCGCAGCAGCCGGAGTGGGAGCCCAGCAGGTAGGGTTCGGTCGGCATGACTTCGGAATTCTTCTTCTCGGGTTCGGTGTTGGTGGCGCACCACAGGTTCGCCTGGCCGCAGGTCATATCGAGGAAGTCTTCCCAAGCTTCGGATTCGAGGTGCTTGAGTTCTTTCTTGTCGAGGGTCTTGGCGATTTCAGCCAGAGCGGTGACCGTATCCATGATGATCGGGCCGCGGCCTGCCTTCATTTCGAAGAGCATCAGGTGGTTTCGGAGGCAGGTGGGGGTGACCGCAGCCGTTCCGTACGGAGCGTATTTCTGCAGTTCGGCCTTTGCGGCTTCGCTGGCGGCAAAGTTTTCACCCAAGCCGTTCAGGGTTTTGGCCTTGAACAGGAGGAACCATGCGCCGACCGGGCCGTAACCGTCTTTGAACCGAGCCGGGGTGAACCGGTTTTCCATCATCGAGAGCTCGGCACCCACTTTCATGGCCATCGTATAGGTGGAACCGGCGTTCCATACCGGATACCATGCACGGCCTTTGCCTTCGCCGACGGACCGCGGCATGTAGATGTTGACCGCACCGCCGCAGGCCACCAGGATGGTCTTGGCTTTGATGATGTAAACTTTGTTTTCCCGAACGGAGAAACCGACGGCGCCTGCAATCTGATTGTCGTTGTTGGCGTCGAGCAGCAGTTCAACGATGAACACGCGCTCCAGAATGTTTTCGACGCCCAGGGCCTTCTTGGCGGCTTCAGCGACGATCCGCTTGTAGGATTCGCCGTTGATCATGATCTGCCATTTGCCGGTGCGGACGGGTTTTGCGCCGGACTTCAGGGTTCCCATCTTGAGACCCTTCTTTCCGTCGAGGTTCTTGTTGTTTTCGTCTTTCTTCCAAATCGGAAGGCCCCATTCCTCGAACAGATGGACGGAGTCATCGACATGGCAGCCCAGGTCGAAGATCAGGTCTTCACGAACCAGGCCCATCAGGTCGTTACGAACCATCCGGACATAATCATCCGGCTTGTTTTCACCGATGTAGGTGTTGATGGCGGAGAGGCCCTGTGCGACGGCGCCGCTTCGTTCCATGGCAGCCTTGTCGACCAGGAGGATCTTCATGTCGTCGGATGCCCATTTCTTGACTTCGAATGCCGCACCGCAGGCTGCCATGCCACCGCCCACGATGAGGATATCGACTTCGCGCTCTTCAACTGCAGGATCCCTTACGGCCTTCGTTTCACCCAAAGGTTTGTTCGGTAATGCCATATGTCTTCCTCCTATGCGATTGGATCGTCTTGGAAATTACGAAATACGATTTTTGGGGTCAAATTAGAGCAGGGCGATCGGCTTCGGAATCTGATAACCGTCGGCTTCTTCGGTTGACAGCAGCGGGCTGTCCAGATCCTTGCCTTTCAGATTCGGATAGGCATTGGCTTCGCCTTCGGGGGTGGTACGGATGGGGAACTTGAAGCGTTTGATGACGCCGTTTCGGAATTTGCAGGTCCACATGACGTCTTCGGAGCTCATCATCGGCATGACGCTGCTGCCCAGCGGCACGAAATCGGAGTAGCCACGAACTTCAATGGCCTGGTTGGGGCAGATTTTGACGCAGGAAAAGCATTCCCAGCACTGATCCGGCTCCTGGTTGTAGGCCTTCATGGCCGTGGTGTCCAGAACCATGAGATCGTTGGGGCAAATGTACATGCATGCGGTTTTGTCTCCGCCTTTGCAACCGTCGCACTTTTCAGCAATTACGTAACTTGGCATTTATGATACCTCCTGTTGTCTTGACTGTGATTGATACATCCCGAAAATGCCTGGACAGACGTGAATGGGATCGACCGGGTTGCGCCACACCTCCCTTCCAATTGAGATTGAATGGTTCAATGGGCCATGGTATGCGGAAATACCGTGGGGGAAACGCCGAACGTTGAAAAATCTATAAGGTTTGATGAATATCATCCCGGTTTTTTTCTGTCAAGCACCATTTTCCTGGCATCTCAAACCCTCTTGCCGCACTTATCGGCTCTTTTCTTCCATTCCCTGCTGAAGGAGAGTGATTCCTACATACATATAATGCAGCCCTGAAACGACGGTCAACAGCCCCGTACCGAAAAAGAGAATCGATCGGAATAACCCGTTTTGAGGAAACCAGGGGGCGAGAATGACGAATACCGTCGCCAACTGAAACACCGTAGTCGCCTTGCTGACGAAACTGGGTTGAATCTTGACGGCAATATCGTTCAGGTTCAACAAGGCGATCCCGGTGACGATGACGACATCGCGGCTGATGACGACGACACTGAGCCAGGTCGGAATGCTCTTCAAGGCACCGAGGCAGATGTATGCAGCCATCAAGAGCAGCTTGTCGGCCAGCGGATCGAGATGGGCTCCCAGTTCCGTGCGCTGGTTGGTTGTCCTTGCGATGAATCCGTCGAGACCGTCGCTGATGCCGGCAGCGGCAAAGGTCAGCAGGGCCGGCTGGACCATATCCTTCAGCAGCAGGATGATAAAGAGCGGGGTCAGCAGAATTCGCACGATGGTGATCGTGTTGGGCACATTGAGGGGGAAACGGCTCCAGTTCGGCATGGGGAGCAGACCTTTGGCTCAGGGTTTGGGGACCAGACTCAATCGGATGCGGCCGGGGGAGATTTCTTGAATCTCGACCGAAAATGCATCGAAGGTTCGACCGGCCAAGGCGTCTGCGAGCTGCTGGCCGCCTCCCTGGAAATCGACGACGACGATGGCCGTATCGGGCTTCATTTCCTTCACAATGAGGTTCCGAACACCCTGAAGACCCGATAACGTCTGCTTGAACTGGGCGTAGAAGCGGATTTTGCCGGTTCCTTCGATGGTGACCTCGATCAGGTTGGATTTCGGCATCGGTTTTTCCTTGGCCGCGTTCAGGGTGGCGGCCGTTTCTTCGGCGACCTGGGTGCCGAGCATCCGGAGCACCCGATCGATCGCTGCGCCGGTATCGACCTGACTGACGACCGCCGTCTGGACGATGGTGGCGATTTCTTCGGATCCCTTCACCCGAAGCAGCCGAAGTTTGAGCAATCCCTTGACGGAAGGTGTCGGTTCCTGGGATGTTTCTTCCATGAGAGAAGCCGTTCCCAAGAGAACGAATTCGGCGCCGAGAGCTGCACCCAATTGAATGGCCCTGGCTCCTTCGGGTTCCGGTACCATCCAGACCGGTGTCAGGGCGGCTTCGGAAAGGCCCTGGTGGGATAAAGGCCGAAATCCGAGATGGGTCAGAGACGATGCGAGGGCTTCCTCACAGAGAAATCCGGCGGAAGAGGGGTTTCCCCACCAGAAGAAAGGCTTGTCGTATCCGGGAAATTTCTCGGCGATCAAGATCAGCACCGGAGGGCCGGAACCAACGGAAATTCCCGATTCGGAAAGGGCGTTTTTCAAAGGATCGATCAAGATCGTGGCCTGAACGGCCGTTCGATAGTAGTCTCCAAACCGGCCTTCGGCCGTGACCTTGTATCCCTGAAGGAGGGAAGGCAGGCGGTTGGCGGAAAACAAAGATCCGACAGCCTGGAAAGCGGAAACGGAAGGGTCTTTTGGAAGGAGCTCTACGGCCGCTTTTTCCAGGGATGCCAGAAGGGCGCACTGAAGGGCCGTTTCCTTGGCTTCCGCCATGTTGTTCCCGAGGATTTTGGCCAATCCTGTGGCTTCGACGGTTCGAACGGGGCTTTCCGCAACAGCCGTTCCAATGCCGAGGATCAGAACGGCCAGAGCCACCAGAAGCGACACCCCCCAGGCCGACGTCCGTCGTTTGCGGGGATGAAAACCGGTTGTACGCCCATCGCCCATCGCCCATCGCCTATCGCCTGTCACCCAAAGGCCGGTTTCCCAAACGCCGTTGATTCCGATAACGGTTTGTGGATTCATCGATTCAGCTCTCCCGTTTCAAGCAGTACTCCGCAACCATTTCCAGCAGGGAGCGGAGCTCCGAAGGTTCGAAACACCCAAGGCTTTTCTTGGCCTGATTCACATGAAGGACGGCCTGCTCCCGCGTATAATCGAGCGATCCCCATTTCTTCAACAGGGTGTACAGCCGCTGAAAATCCCCTTCGGAAAGCGTTCCCCCGCCGACAAGGCCGATAATCCATTCTCTCTCGGGTTCCGATGCATGCCTGAGCCCGTGAATCAGGGGAAGGGTCATCTTGCCTTCCCGGAGATCGGCTCCCGGGGCTTTTCCCGTTTTGGCGGCATCCTGGGTATAGTCGATGAGATCATCGATCATCTGAAAGGCCATCCCCAGATGGTATCCATACCCTGCAAGTGCCTCGATCCGCGCCTCGGATGCCTTCGCGAGAAGGGCGCTGATCCGGCAGGCCCCCTCGAACAGTACGGCGGTTTTGCGTCGGATGACCTCGTGGTATTCGGCCTCGCTCAGGGTGATGTCGCGTTTTCGTTGAATCTGATGAATCTCCCCCTGAGCCATGTTTTCGGTGATGTGGCCGATGACGGTGATGATCCGGGGATCTTCGGCGCAGGCGGCAATGGAGAGGGCCCTGGCGAGCAGGTAGTCTCCTGTCAGAACGGCGGTTTCGGGGCTCCACAGGGTATGGGCTGCCGGTTTTCCGCGTCGCAACCGGGCGCCGTCGACCAGATCGTCGTGGAGCAGGGTGGCTACATGGAGGTATTCGAAAATGGTGGAAAAGGAAACGGCAAACGGATCGTCGTAGCCGCACAGTCGGGCACAGAGCACCATGAGCAGGGGACGAAGGCGCTTCCCTCCAGAAAAGAGAATGTGTCCGGCGACTTCCGATACGAAGGTCACTTCCGGATCGAGATGCCTCCGAATGGCTTCTTCGATGGCCGCAAGCTCCGGTGCCACCCGCTGCTGGATCTGTCGCTTGATATCCGTCATGAGACCGTTTCTCCCAAAAGATCATAATCGAGCGATCCGGTGATGCGGACCGGTATTCGGGAACCGATGGGAAGCTCTCGGGCGGAGACGAGCACCATCCCGTCGACTTCCGGAGCCTGAAACCAGGCCCTCCCCCCATAGAGGCCGTTTTCGATCGGCTGTTCAACAAGAACAGGCAATTGCAGACCCACGAAAGAGGTCATCCATTCTCTGGAAATATCCTTCTGCAACGCCATGAGCCGATCCTTCCGAGCCCGGGCCGTCCGTTTGGCGACCGGATCGGAAAGCCGATGGGAAGGGAGGTCTTCGGCATCGGAATAGACGAATGCGCCCAGGTGCTCGAATCGAAGTTGTCGAACGAGATCGAGGAGGGCCTGAAAATCGGCTCGGCTTTCTCCCGGGAATCCCGTGATGACCGTCGTTCGGATGACGGCTTGGGGTATGCGTTCCCGAATGGCTTCG
This sequence comes from uncultured Desulfatirhabdium sp., assembly GCA_964549995.1. GTDB lineage: Bacteria > Desulfobacterota > Desulfobacteria > Desulfobacterales > Desulfatirhabdiaceae > Desulfatirhabdium. The sequence continues at coordinate 18,925 of CAZJXF010000049.1, forward strand.
ACCAAGTGGACGATGTCCTTCTTCCCATAATGTCTTCCCATTCGTCGAAGGATATGGTCGCTGCCGTGCTGGATGGGGATATCGAAATACGGCAGGACCTGAGGAAGGTCCCGGACGGTTGCGATCAGGCGGTCGTCGATCGTCTCGGGATGTCCGTATAGAAACCGAATCCATACCCTATCGGAGAGGGCTGCCAGGGCAGCCAGCAGATCGGCCAGTCGGAAGCCCTCAGCGAGATCATATCCGTAGGCCGTGGTTTCTTGAGCGACCAGAATCACTTCCTCGGCGCCCGCATCGATCAGTTGACGGGCTTCCGAGACGACTGCAGCAAGCGGTCGGCTCTTTTGGGGGCCGCGAAGACTGGGAATGATGCAATAGGTACAGCGGCGGTTGCAGCCTTCTGCAATCTTGATATAGACCGATCGAGAAGGCGGCAGGCTTCTTTCGGGTGCAGGCGAGCCGGCATCGATCCGTTCGATGGTCGGCAGATAACACCCTTTCAGGTCTTCGGCCATTTCGATCATCGACACGATCCGTTCGAATCCGGCCGTGCCGATGAACAGATCGACCTCCGGAAGCAACGCCTGCAGTTTCTGCCGGTAGCGTTCGACCAGACATCCGATGACGACAAGTGCACGACATGACCCTTCGGTTTTCCATCGGGCCACATCGAGAATGGTGTCGATCGACTCGCTCACGGCCGCTTCGATGAAGCCGCAGGTGTTCACCACGATGGTATCGGCTTGCCGAGGGGTGTCGACAAGATGCCATCCTGCCTCCCGGCATCGGGCCTTCATCCATTCGCTGTCTACCTGATTCTTGGCACATCCCAGGCTGACCCAGTAAAGCTTCATGGCGATTTCCCAAAACCGGAGGATGCGAATTCGATCAATTTCCCTTCGGGGTTCTTCACGAGAAACAGACAGTCGATTCCGGGCCATTCTTCGACCAGAGGGATCGCCTGCTCGGGCCCCATCACCATGAGACCGGTGGCAAGCCCGTCGGCGAGGGCGCAGGTGTCCGCGATAACGGTGACGCTGACAACCCCGTTATCGATCGGAGCTCCGGTCTGCGGATCGATGATGTGGGTGTAGCGCTTTCCTTCGATATTCCGAAAATTGCGGTAGTCTCCGCTGGTGGCTACAGCCCGGTCGCTCAGGGCAAGGGTTCTATACACGAGATCCGGTGGGGCTGCGACATCCGGATAGTTGATGCCGACTTTCCAGAGCCTGCCGTCCGGTTTTCGGCCGGAGGCGAAAACCTCTCCTCCAATCTCGACGATGAAGTCCGTGTAACCGGCATTCCGAAGGACACCGGCGACCCGGTCCACCCCGTATCCCTTGGCGATGGCGCTCAGATCCATCCCGACATTCGGTATGGATTTACCGATGCGGTTTCGGGCATCGAAGCGGATATGATGAAACCCGACCCGCTGTTTTGCCGCATCAATGGCGGCTGCATCCGGCAGTTTGGGGGATCCGTCGGTGTTGAACCCCCAGAGCTTGACCAAAGGATAGACGGTCGGATCGAACGCCCCTCGGGTTTTTCGCCATACGTCGCTTGAAACCGCCAAAACGTCTGCGAAACGATCGGAGATGGTCAGGGCGGTGCGGGTATCCGTCATGGCGTTGAACCGGGAGATTTCGCTCTGGGGATCGTAGACCGACATGCTCTGGTTGAGAGCGAGCAGCTCTTGCTGGATGAGTGTTTCCAGTCGGGATAAGGAGCTCCAGAACGGGGCGACGACGCTGATGTGATAGGTCGTTCCCATGGTGGCCCCCGAGAATGTGAATTCCTTTCGGTGGCTGCAACCGGCTTGGGACAGCAAGACGGCGGTCAAGATCAGGGGAACAACCCACCATCGGCTCCAGCGTATCTGCATCGGTGCATTCCTCATGGGTCTAACAGATTCGGGGCAATTGTTCTCCGGAGAGCATATCGACCATTCGCTGCCCGCCGATCCGAGTCTTCAGAACGACCCGTCCGGGGTGCGCGTCGACCACTTCTCCGATGCATGCGGCCTGTTTGCCGAGCGGATGGTTTCGCATCGTTTCGAGAACCCGTTCGGCCGATGCTGCAGACACGACGGCGACCAGTTTCCCCTCATTGGCCAGGTACAGCGGATCGTATCCCAGCAATTCACACATGCCGATCACTGCCGGTCGAATCGGTATGGCCTCTTCCGCGATCCGGATGCCGACTGCCGCCTGGGCGGCGATTTCGTTCAAGGTGGTTCCCAGTCCGCCCCGGGTCGGATCCCGCAGTACATGGATGTCGGGATCGGTGTCGAGCATGGCCTGAACGAGACCATTCAGGGCAGCCGTGTCACTTTCGATCGGAACGTCGAATCCCATTCCCTGCCGGTTGGCGAGAACGCATACCCCGTGATCGGCGATGGTTCCGCTCAGCAGTATCCGATCCCCGGCCTGGGCCCGATCGGGGGCGATGCGGACATGTTCGGGAATGGAGCCGATGCCTGCCGTGTTGATGAAGATGCGATCTGCAGCCCCTTTCGGAACGACCTTGGTGTCTCCGGTGACGATCGTGACTCCTGCGGTTTTCGCTGCCCGGTCCATGTCTCTGAGGATTCGTTCGAGATCGGTTATCGGCAATCCTTCTTCGAGAATCAGTCCCACGGAAAGCCATTGGGGGACGGCCCCGCACATGGCCAGATCGTTTACCGTGCCGTTAACGGCCAGATCGCCGATGGAGCCGCCTGGGAAAAAGATCGGATCCACGACATAGGTATCCGTGGTAAAGGCGATGCGCTCGTTCCCGACGGGAAGGGTCGCGCCGTCATGAAGGGTTTCGAGAACGGGGTTTCGAAAGATCGGCAGGATGAGACGGGCGGTCAGTTCATGGGAGATACGACCGCCGCTGCCGTGATCGAGCCCGATGGTATCGGATGAAATCTGGGCCATAATCAAGTGCTCGAATGGTATCGGTAATAGGCGGCGCAAGTGCCTTCACTGGAGACCATGCAGGGGCCTACGGGATGGACGGGTGTGCAGGCGGTTCCGTAGAGCCTGCATTCCAGCGGGGATTTGACGCCTTTGAGAATATCGCCGCAGGCACAAGCGGCAGGCTCCTGCACGTTGCCGGGGTCCGGATGAAAAACGGCCTGCGCATCGTTTCCGCTAAAAGCCGGGCGGATGCCCAGCCCACTTTTGGGGATGGTGCCCAGGCCGCGCCATACGGCATCCACCGGTTTGAAGACCGTATCCATCAGAGATAGGGCCTTGGCGTTTCCCGTAGCGGTGACGGCTCGGGCATAAGCGTTTTCGAGCTCGGCCCTTCCGGATTCGATCTGGTCCACCAGCATGGCGATGGCCGTGAGGATATCGACCGGTTCGAAACCGGCAACGACACAGGGAACGCTACGGCTGGATACGAAGGGCCTGTAGGCATCCAGGCCCGTGATGACGGAGACATGTCCTGGAAGCAGGAATCCGTCGATTCGGGTGGCCGGATCTGCCACGAGGGTCTCGAGAGCCTGCGGGACGGTTTTGTGAACGGAATAGACGAAGAAATTCCGGATCGATCGGGCGTTGGCGGTTGCGATCGCCGCTGCCACGGTCGGTGCGGTGGTCTCGAAACCGATCCCGATGAAGACGACATTGCGTTCGGGGTTGGCCGCAGCCAAGTCGAGAGCGTCCAGACTGGAGTAAACGATGCGGATATCCCTGCCCTCGGCCTTTTTCTGCCGCAGCGAAGAGCGGCTACCGGGAACCCGCATCAAATCGCCGAAGGTGGTCAGGATGACGTCGGGCAAGGAAGCCAGGGCGATGCAGGCATCGATGTCCCGCTGGGCGGTGACGCAGACCGGGCAACCTGGGCCGGACAGCAGGGTGATCGTTTGGGGCAGCAGGGAGCGGATGCCGCTTCGGAATATCGACACCGTATGCGTACCGCACACTTCCATGATGCGGATGGGTTTTCGGCTTCGCTTACGGATCCGCTCGATCAACGGTGCGACCAGCCGGGCGTCGCGGTATTCTTGGGTGTGGGCGAGGGACATGGGCTTCCGGTTAAGGGAGATGGGTTGCTGGGAAATGATCGTGAGAATGTGGCGTCAGGAACAGGGAACAGGGGACAACAAACAGGAAACAGGGAACAGAGAAAAGGGAGCAGGGGTGGATGGGGTCGTTTTGGGGAAGCATCATCTGTCTTGGCATTTTCCCTGTTGATGGTCTTGCAACAAGCATAGAGGTCTCATCCGGACCTGAGCATGGAAGGTGTATCCGCCCCCCTGCTGAGGCCAGGAAATACCCCAAAATCGGGGGTAGAGCGACTTTTTGCGATTCAATCACTTCTGATGGTCTCGCAAAAAGTCCAAAAGTCTCATCCGAGTCGCATGGGGGGAGACACGCCTTTTTCGTTGCATCGGATAAACTCAGCCGCCCGAGCTCGTAAGGGCCGGGCATGTGGCCAGACTTCAACGATGAGTCATTGGAATGCAACATCTTGTTATTCAAACAGATATGGCTTGAGTGCGCATGCCCGGCCCAACGATCTCCGGCGGCTTCAAACAAGTATCCGATGCAA
>CAZJXF010000050.1:0-23296 GCA_964549995.1 uncultured Desulfatirhabdium sp.
CCCAGGCCGGTGTGGCCATGCTCGCTCAGGCCAAACAACTCCCGCAGCAGGTGCTCTCCCTGCTCCAGTAACCTGAACCTTCAACCCGGCAGTGAATTTGCATAAGAATTTCCTGAACCAATAGGATTGTGCAACTTCCTGCCGGTCTTTTACCGACCGGCCGGAATCGATTGCGGTATGTCGATCCGGCCGGATTCTTTGTAGTGGGCAGTGGGCAGTATGGCCTGTTACGGCTGCGATTGTCCGGAATAACGAAATTTTCATTTTCGGGGGACGGAATTCTTTCGGTAAGAGTGGCGACCATCCTCAGTAGCATTTTTTTTAAGTTTTCAGCCGTTCAGCCGATATAATCCATCAAAGGGCATCACAGAATGAAGGAAAAGGAGTGACCCATGGCATTTTCGGTCAGTGGTCTGGTTTCGGGGCTCGATACGGATTCCATCATCAGCAAACTGATGGATATCGAAAAGAAACCGATTACCCAGCTCCAGCAGAAAGAAGCTGCATACAACGTGAAGCTTTCCGCATATGGCCAGCTCAAAAGCATGCTGTCCGGTGTACGGAGTGCGGCTCGAAATCTCGACAGTCTGAGCGATATCACGACATATTCCGTCTCCACCAGCAATTCCAGTGTCGTCACAGCCGATGCCAAGACAACCGCCGTCAAGGGAACCTACTCGGTGCAGGTGGTTCAGCTTGCCCAGGTGCAAAAGCTCCGAAGCCAGGGCTTCGGGGCTTCGGAGGCCGTGGGGGAGGGAACGATGTATCTCAAGCTTGGCAACGGTACGACCACCACCATCGATGTCAGCTCCACCGATACCCTGGCTCAGATTGCAGCGGCAATCAACGGAAAACAGTCGGATGTCGTCGCCAATGTAATCAATGACGGCACGTCATCCTATCTCACCCTCACGAGTCAAAAAACCGGTGAGGCCAATGTCATCGATCTGACGGTGATGGAAAGCGGAACATCGAGTGTCGATGATCCGGAAAACCTCGATAATTCAGGGCTTTCCCGATTGGTCTACCGCCAGGGGACAACAGAGAATCTCCTGCAGACCCAGGCGGCGGCAGATGCCATGCTCACGGTAGACGGTGTCGAAAACATCAAGCGATCGACGAATACCGTTGAGGATGTCATACCTGGTGTCACGATGTATCTGAAAAGTGCTGCCGTTGGTGAAACCGTCAAGTTGACCGTCGGCAGAAGCGATACCCTGTTTACCTCACGGGTGAATGCCTTCATCAATGCTTACAACGAACTTGCGGATTTTCTGAAGCAAGCCCAGCTGTATGATCCCGCTACCAAGAAGACAGGAACCCTCTTTGCCGATGCGACGACCCGAACTATCGATCGCACCATGCGAGATCTAATATCGAGAACCGTTCCGGGTGCGGCTTCCGGATTCAGCCGCCTTGCGGAATTGGGGATTACGACCAACGACGAAGGTCATCTGGAAATGGATTCAACAACGTTCAACGCCAAGTTGAGCGAGAATTTCGACGCTGTTGCAAATTTCTTCACTCAGCAGACCATTGGTTCGGAAGGTTTTGCGGTTAAGATCGCCAAAAGCGTTGATTCCCTGTTAAGTGCAACCAACGGTATTCTGACCATTCGAACCAACGGAATTCAAAAAACCATCGACAGCACGGAATCCCAAATTTCCAGACTGACTGACCGGGCTGAAAACACCGAGACCCGGTTGAAGAAGCAGTTTTCATCTCTGGAACTGCTGTTGGGGAAATACCAGGGATTATCGGATTCGCTGACGCAACAGCTGTCGGCTCTGGAAAATTTGAACAGTTCCATTTCCAAGAAATAGTAGAGCGCTGAACAAAGGCTATCGATTGAGGATGACCAATTGAACAGATCGATCACAGAGGGAGGAAACGACATGGCATACGCAGGATTGGGTGCATACAGCAAAGTGGCGACGGCAGTGGAAAGCAAGGAGCGAATTCTGTTGAAGCTCCTGGAAGGTGCCATTCGTTTTTTGGGGTTTGCCCGAAACGGCATGGAGCTCGAAAATCCACGGATCAAGGGTGAAAGCATCTCCCGGGTGATCGACATTCTGACCGAACTCGATTGTGCTTTGGACAGGGAGGTCGGAGGGGAGCTGGCCCAAAACCTTTCGGCCCTGTATCGGTATATGATGTATCGGCTGACATTGGCCAACCTCCGAAACGATGCCGGCATTCTGGATGAAGTGGAAACGGTGATTCGACAGATCAAGGAAGGTTTCGAGGGTGCCATCCACCAGAAACCTGCCGTACAGCCTCCTGCAATGGGGACTGCCAATGGAACCTATGCCCAGATGACCAAAGGGCTGAGTGTTGCTGCATGATAAGTCAAAACGTTCCGCATCGATTGGGCTTCAACGGAAACGAAGCAGGAAGAACATGTCAAGGAGGACGATATGGATGCGATTCAAGTGACACGGACCCAGCGTTACCAGACCGGTTTTACGGATGTAACCACCCAAAACTACCCGCCGGGATGGATTCAGGATCATGAGAAGGTCAAGCCCGTCGAGAGATCGGCTGCGATTCAGGCACAGGAGCAAAACCGCAAACAGCCCGAAAAGGATGGCGAGGTCATCCAGCAGCTTTTGGGAAAGCTCGAAAAGAATCTCGACAAACTGCAAACGGTAGGGTTGCAGTTTACCCAACATAAGGAAACGGGACGAACCGTCATCAAGGTCGTGGAGGAGAAAACCGGAAAAGTCATTCGGGAAATTCCTCCGGAAAGCTTTCTGGATGTCGTTGCCAAGCTGGATCAGATGGTCGGTATCCTCTTCGATGAGCGGGTGTGAGGCGTCATCCATCAGCGGTATAGAGGCCGAACGCTCCTGAACGGCTGAGTTCCCATCAAAGAATGTTTGACCAAAAAAGAATATCGGGGTATTAGTGCACGATGCAGAAGGTATTCGAAAGGGGATTTGGGAGACAAAGGCTCAGCGTATGATTCGGATCGATCTGGAACAGGCAAGACCGGGAATGGTGCTTGCCAAGCCGGTCAACAACCTTCAAAACATGCTGCTCCTGAAGCAGGGGGTGGAACTGACGGAGCGCAACATTCATATGTTACGCTCCTGGGGGGTCGGTGAGATCTGGATCGAGGGCGGAGTTTCAGGTGGGGCTGCGGACAGGGTTCATGATGCCGATGCGCTTCAGACAGCCATCGATAGTGAGCTCCAGAAAAGGTTCGCCAACGTTGCCGATGATCCCCTGATGATGGAAATCATGCGCCTTGCCGGCAAACAGATCAAACGACGTCTTCTGAGAAGAGAAGCGGAGCATGGTACCCCAGCATCTTAAAAACGTCATCCAGCGCATCAACGACCTGCCCACTCTGCCCCGCACCATTCTGAGGATTTCCGAACTGGTCAACAACCCCAAAACGTCCGCCAAAGACCTGGCCAAGGTGATTACGGATGACCAAGTGTTGACGGCCAGGCTTCTCAAACTCGTCAATTCTTCCTTCTATGGGTTCCCCCAGAAAATTTCGACCGTTACCGGTGCCATCGTTCTGCTGGGTTTCGATGCAATTCGCAACCTCTTGCTGACCACATCCGTCTTCGATCTCTTTTCCAGCAAATACAAAGCCAACAAGGAGCTCCAGGAAAAGTTTTGGGATCATTCCCTGGGCTGCGCGATCGGGGCGAAGGCCATCGGGGGCTTTTTGAAGAGCGAACAGGTGGAGGAGCTTTTCGTTGCCGGTCTTCTGCACGACATCGGTAAGATCGTCGAGATGATGATCATGCCCCAGGAGTTCGAACGAGCCGTCCAGAAAACCCGTGAAGAACCGATCACCATCTATCAGGCCGAGGAACAGGTGTTGGGATTCACCCATACGGAGGTCGGTCGGCTGCTCGCGCAAAAATGGAATCTTCCAACCAAGTTGATCCATATCCTGGCGCACCACCATCACCCGACCAAGGCCGGGCGATTCGTGGAAGAAACCGCCGTCGTTCATGTGGCGGATATTTTCTGCCGTGCCCTGGGATTGGGTTCAGGCGGGGATGAGCGTATGGCCCCTCTGGATATGGATGCCTGGAATCGATTCAATTTTTCATCTCAGGTGATCGATCACCTGCTTCAGGAAATCGACCAGACATTTCATGATATCAGCTCTGTCCTTGTGGCGACCAAAACCACCGACCAATCGACCTGAATCGAAACGCTCGATCCATGGGTGACCGTCAAGTGAACAATTTGGAGAAAGGGTACAAGGCCATTCTGGAGTTCGTCGACCGGATGGAGGAAATCACACAACTCCAGGATCGGGTGGACATTACGTCGAACATCAGCCAGATCTGGCGGGTGTTTTCGGCGGAAATTCAAAATGCCATTCGTGTCGATGGTTGCGCCCTCTTTCTCGTGGATGAGACATCACAGGAATTCGTTCTGAAGCATGCCGATCCGCTATCGAACGCCGAAATCATTCGAAAGGAAGTGGATCTTCAAATCGCATGCGGCATGTTCGCCTGGGTGATCAAACGCAGAAAACCCGCACTGGTTCCGGCGCTCTTTTTGAAGAACAACAAAACCCTGATCATGCTGCCGTTGGTGACCATCCGCCATATATTGGGGATGGTTATTGTGGTGACATCCATCGACGAGAGCCTGATCACCCATGAAAACATCAAGGTGTTGGGAATGCTGGCGAAGCAGTGTGGTTTGGTCATGGAAAATTACCTTCTCTACGACCGGTTGCGAAATGAGCATGAGCACCTCCAGCGAGCCCAGCATCAGATCCTTCAGGCCGAAAAACTGGCGTCGATCGGGCGGTTGACCGCCGGGGCTTCTCATGAAATCCTCAATCCCTTGAATATCCTGTCCGGATATGTGCAGTTGCTGCAGATGCATCCAAGCTTGGATGATAAATCGAAGCAATATCTTACGATTATCCAGGATCAGGTGGAGCGCATTGCCGGAATCGTGAACAGCCTCTATCGGTTTTCACGACCGATCGAAAGCCGCAAGGAGATGTTTTCGATTCAGGAGGTGATTGACCGCGTCGTTCGACTGTTCGGTCATGAGCGGCGCAACGACCATATTCAGTGGAATCTTCAGGTTGAAAACGATCTTCCGATGCTTTACGGCAATCCTGATGCCATTGCCCAGGTGTTGGTGATCTTGTTTTCAAACGCTCGGGATGCCATGCCGGACGGAGGCACATTGACGATTGAAGCCCATTTTCTACCGTATTCCGTAAAGCCAGAACGGGGATGGCGTGGGCTGGTGCAGCTTCGGGTGGCGGACACAGGTATCGGTATTCCGGAACAAGACCTCGGAAAAATTTTTGATCCATTCTTTACGACCAAACAGCATCAAAACGGCACGGGTTTGGGATTGTCCCTGGCCTACGGAATCCTTCAGGATCATGAAGGAACGATTACCGTAGAGAGTCGGTTGAATGAAGGGACGGTGTTTACGATTACCTTACCCGTGCGTTCTGCTGAAAGTCTGGATACCGCAAGCCTCGAAACCGGTATTCAGAGCTGATCAAGGAGTTCTATTATGGGGGATATTCAACAACTGGATTTGAAATCGATTGCCGTTAACTCGACACAACAGGTTTTTAAGACCATGTTGTCCATGCCCATCGATGTAGCTGCCTCCGCTTCGGATAGCGCCATTTCTGGAAGCCGGGTGGTGGGCAGTGTCGGTTTTGCAGGAGATGTGATGGGCAACATCTATATCCATGTTCCGGGAGGATTCGCCAAGGAAATGGCGGCGGCCATGCTGGGCATGGAGCCGGATGAAATCGAAGACGACGATGAAGTCAATGATGTGATCGGAGAGGTCAGCAACATGATCGGCGGGGATCTCAAGTCCCGACTCTGTGATGCCGGCTTTCCCTGTCAACTGTCCATTCCGAACATCACACGAGGTTCGGATTTTCAAATCGATACAATAGGTTGGGTTCGACACGAACGAATCGGCTTCAAAAAGGACAACCAAGGAATCGTGGTTGATGTGTTTATCAAATCGGTCGCATGACGATGCAACATCGGCCTTTCAGGTTTCAGGAGGATTGCCATGACGTTGAAAGTGCTGGCTGTCGATGACAGCAAAACTATCCGGAAGATTGTCGCCAAAGCCTTTGCGCCATACGATTGCCAGGTCATCGAAGCGGAAAACGGTGTCGAGGGACTTGCCATTGCCGGCAAGGAAAAGCCTGACTTGATCATTCTTGACATAACCATGCCGGTTATGACCGGCATTGAAATGCTCGGCAAATTAAAAGCGCAACCCAATTTGAAAGACATTCCGGTGATCATGTTGACGGCGGAATCCGGGAAAGAAAATGTCATCAACATCCTCAAGATGGGGGTGAAGGACTATATCGTCAAGCCCTTCAAAGGGGAACAGCTCATCGACCGGGTATCCCGTCTGTTCACGCTCAAGCCCGTTCAGGCTCAGGAATCCGAGAAACCGAAATGTGTCAGTCAGCAGGGAGATATTACCGTTTTCACGCTTCCTGAGCGGATGGAACGTCAGCAGGGACCGGAATTCGATACGATGTTTCAGCAAGCTCTGAAAAACATGGCTGATACTGGGCAGAACAAGATCGTTCTCGACCTTCACAAGATCAAGGACGTCAACATGTTTATCGTCCGATTGATCATTGGCATGGTCCAGCATGGACAGAAGGCCAGGGTCAAGATGCAGGCTGTTGGTTCGGGTGGATTGGCCTCAGAGCTGAAAGGGTTTCAGGAAACCAGTGAGCTTGTCATTCATGAAACGTTGGATGCGGCTCTGGCTGCTTTCTGAGCCGTCCGATCGGTATGATGAAACCGAATGTTCGTTTGCACAGGGGGGGTGAAAACCCACCTGTGCAAACGAACGAAGTGATTGCTTTTTGCATATGCCGTTTTGCAAGATGCAAATCGGGGATTTTCTCTACGACATCTGATCCATCCAAGGTTTATCCGATCCAGCATCTTTCCAACAAAGGCGCCTTCCTTCCAATTCCTCGAAATCCTTTCAAATAATCTTTTTCTCTCCGTAAGTTGCAGAATGCAAACACTCCTCATGTGGGTCTAAGCGGACGAAAATGACCCTGTATGTGGAGATCCTGGAAAGAAAGGTTTGCTGTTCTCTATTGCCATAAATCGGTCGGGTGATGATGGGAGAGGATGGAGATCGAATCGTATCTGATCCCAACGAGATAGAGAAAACGCATTTCCGCTGGTCGGATCGAGTGCTTCTGGATCGTATGGTTACGCCGATTTCGACAACCTGTTTCCGGAGGCCCCTTTCATTTCATCCTGTGGTTGGCAAATTCTTTGCATAGGATCCGGTCGATGCGTTGCTCGATTTCCCTTATGGGACATGAGCAACATATCCGATTCAAAATGGCATGAGCCAAGAACCTATCGATGAAGCGGCATGGGAGGATCCGGGATGGACAATCTGGCCTATGATTTCAGGGAGGCGGAAGCGTTCGACGTCCAACCGAGGGAATCGAAACCCATCATTCAGGGTTGCATTCCAGGCTGTGGTTCGATCGTTGGCGAAAGCCCGTGCATGCAGGAAATTTTCCGGCTGATTGAACGGGTCGCAGACAGCGACAGCACCATTGTCATCCAAGGGGAAACGGGTACAGGAAAAGGAATGGTCGCCAGAGCCATTCACGAAAAATCGTATCGAAGGAATAAACCCTTCGTTTCGATCAACTGCGGTGCCATTCCGGAAAACCTACTCGAGAGCGAGCTGTTCGGTCACGTGAAAGGCGCTTTTACAGGGGCCATCACTTCAAAACCAGGGAAATTCGAATTGGCAAATGGCGGTACGCTGTTTCTCGATGAAATCGGTGACATGAGCCTCGATCTGCAGGTCAAGCTCCTGCGGGTTCTGGAAGAAAACGAATTTGAACGGGTCGGTGGATGTACCACCATTAAAACGAATGTGCGCATCATTGCTGCCACGCATCGCAACCTGGAAGAAGCGGTCGAGCAGGGGCGTTTCCGGGAAGATCTCTATTATCGGTTGTATGTCATTCCGATCACGGTAGCGCCGCTTCGCGAGAGGAAACCGGATATTCCGTTGCTGGCCCATCATTTTTTGAACGTACTGAATGAAAAGAAGGGAGCCCGAGTGAGCGGGTTCTCCGAAAAAACATTGAAGCTGATGACTGCTTACTCCTGGCCGGGAAACGTCCGAGAGCTTCGGAATCTCGTGGAACGGCTGGTCGTTTTGGTTCGTGAAGGAGAGATCTATCCAACGGATTTGCCTGCCAAGATGCGGGATACCCTTGTGGACGAACAAGACGAGGAACCCGATTTTCCGACGGCGGAATTGCCGGAAGAGGGGATCTGCCTGACGACAGCCGTCAGCGAGTTCGAGAAAGCACTGATCGCTAAATCCCTTCAAAAAGCAAACGGCGTCAAGAAAAGTGCTGCCAGGTTGCTCAACATCAAACGAACCACGCTCGTCGAAAAAATTAAACGGTATCGACTGGAGCCTGCCATGGCTTGAAACATTCTTTTCTCTCTTGGATGACGAAAAGGCCCGAACGGAAACGTTCGGGCCTTTTTTATGCAATTGCAAGTTGCGTGGTGCCCAAGTGCGAAAACCTGTAGGGGCGACCCGTCGGGTCGCCCCTATGCGGCTCACTTGAGACTCACTGACTTTTTGCGAGTCCATCATCATTGACGTAAATGGCGGAATCCCCTCGCCATAATCCGTTACCGTAGCATGTTGGATGGAAAAAAAGATGTCAAGGTTTCGACACCTGCGCTTTCATGAAATGGCCTATCCAGGGATAACCATCCGTAATTCCATGAGCTATTGAGGCGGTATCCGTCTTGCATAGATGCCTGGCGAATCACCCATCCATTACAGAAGAGAAAGGAGGGGGCGCAGGATGATCGTGGACAGAATGTATACCTCGACGATGCAGCTGGTCGAAAAGAACCTCGATCTTCGGGCACGACGACATGAGCTGCTGGTTTCCAATATCGCCAACATGGATACCCCGAACTACAAGGCGTTTGACATCCTGGTGGATGAACAGATGCAGAAATCGGAAAATCCCGTTTCAACCGTTCGCATGGGCATCACCCATCCCGGACATCTGCAGCCGAAACATACCGTTGATCGGAATCCGTTGATGACCAAGGCGGAAACATCCGAATTTTCTTTCAAAAATGACGGCAATACGGTCGATATCGATCGAACGATGACCCATTTGGCGGAAAACGGTCTTCTCTACAATGCGTCGGCTCAGGTCATGATGAAAAAATTTCAAGGATTGGTCGATGTCATTGCAGGCGCAGGGAGGTAACCATGAATTTCTTTGACGCCATTCATTCCAGCGGATCGGGTTTGACGGCTCAACGGATTCGCATGAATCTGATTTCGAGCAATCTGGCCAATGCCCAGACGACCAAAACCATCGACGGCGGACCATACAAGCGGAAGCTGGCGGTCTTTGAAACGAAGCCCATCGAACAGAATTTCAGCAAGATTCTTCAGCAGGAAGTGGAAAGGAATCCTTCTCAGGTAAAGGTTTCCGAAATCGTCGACGACAAACGGCAACCCATCTTGAAATACGATCCCATGCATCCGGATGCGAATGCGGATGGTTTCGTTGCCATGCCGAACATCAATGTGATCGAGGAAATGACGGATATGCTTTCCGCCTCCCGCAGCTATGAGGCCAATGTGACGGCGATTACGACGACCAAGGCCATGGTGCAGAAAGCACTCGAAATCGGGAAATGACCATGAAAACCAGCGTTCTGTCTTCGAATGTCCAGCCCCTGACCTATTCCCGGCCGGTCGTACGTCCAACCCCTGCAAATGAGCCGGTTGCCTTTGGAGATATGCTCAAGAGCAGCATCGAAACAGTCAACCGTCAGCAGATCGCAGCGGACGAAGCTGTCAAAAATTTGGCGACGGGTCGGGACAAGGACATCCACCACACGATGATCGAAATGGAAAAGGCATCTGTCTCTCTGCAGCTGATGATGCAGGTCCGCAATAAGATGATCGATGCCTACCAAGAAATCATGCGGATGTCGGTATGATCGATGGATTTTCCGATGAAGTAGCGAAGATTGCGACCATTGGACTGAATCGAAACCCTGTATAACGAAGAAACATTCATGAAGGAAAACCAGTTATGGAACTGCAGAAATCATGGGAACAGATTCGAACGACGTTTTCGGAATTGAGTCTGACCAAAAAGATGACGCTGTTTTCCGTTATTGGCTTGACGCTGGTCGGATTGATCGTCGCAGTGTCCCTTACCACGAAACCCGACTATCAGGTCTTGTATTCTGGGTTGAGTGCGGAGGACAGCGGAGCGGTTCTGGGTAAATTAAAGGAGAAAAAGATTCCGTTTCGTATCGATGCGAATGGATCGGCTATTCTCGTACCCAAGGAGAAAGTCTACGAAACCCGCATGGAGCTCGCTTCCCAGGGGCTTCCACAGGGGGGTGGGGTTGGATTCGAAATTTTCGACGGCACGAAACTCGGTATGAGTGAGTTCATGCAGAACGTCAATTTCCAACGTGCGCTCCAGGGCGAATTGATGCGAACGATCAATCAGATCGAGGAAATCGAAAGCTCGAGGGTTCACATTGTCATGGCATCTCGATCGTTGTTCATCGAAAACGAATCCCCGGCGCAGGCTTCCGTTATTGTGAAACTCAAACCCCAGAAAAGGCTCAAACCCGACCAGATCAAGGGAATCGTGCATTTGGTGTCTTCGAGCGTGGCTGGCCTCAAGCCCGAACAGGTGACGGTGGTCGATACCTTCGGGAACATGCTTTCCGAAAAAATTCGGGAAGAGGATGCCTATGCGAAGGCGAGAGCCGAACAGCTCGAATACCAGGATCGCATCGAAAGAAGTCTTGAAAACCGCGTACTGACCATGCTGGAGCAAGCCCTCGGGCCTGGAAAGGCCATTGTACGGGTGGCTACCGCAATGGATTTCCGAAAGCAGGAAAAAACCGAAGAGCGTTTCTATCCGGACAACAAAGTCCCCCGAAGCGAACAAGTCTATCAGGAGTCTTCTTTCAAACCGGAAAAGACACCATCGGGAGTTCCGGGAACGCCTGCGGAAATTGCCGGTAAATTGGGAAGCGGGGCCGCAGGAAACGAAACGACTGGATTTCAGAAACACGAACAGACCTCCAACTATGAAATTGGAAAACTGGTTTCAAAGACCATCGAACCTGTCGGCAAGCTGACGAGTCTTTCGGTGGCAGTGCTGGTGGATGGTTCCTACCGTAAAGTAACCGGCGAAAACGGTCAGACGCATTTCGAATACACACCGAGAACACCTGAAGAGATGGAAAAACTGCGAAATATCGTCATGAGGGCCGTCAACTGGAATGGTCAACGAGGGGACGAGGTGGAAGTCGTCAATATTCCCTTTGATAATCCCGACCTCAAACCCATGCAGGAAGTGACCGATCCGGTCTGGCTGAGCATGTTGAAGCGATATGCCGGTTATCTCCAATATGCCTTTGCAGTGCTGTTCTTGCTACTCAGTTTTGTCTTCGTGGTTCGGCCCCTGGTCCAATGGATTACAGGGCCGAAACCCGAAACGTCGACCGGGGAAGGTGCAGCCGAGCTGCCACCAGCGCCTTCCGTCAGGGAGCTTCCAATGATGCAGAAGGCTTCGCATCTTCTGACCGACAATCCGGCTACGCTGCAATTGTTACGGGAATGGTTGCGGCAAGGCATTGAGACGGAATCGGGTGTTCAGCAGCCTGCAAGAACATGATGTAAAGGGCATTCGTAACTTGGATGGAAGAACATGAAATCGGCAGAAGACATTCAAATTGACCCGAAAAACCTTACCGGCCCGATGAAGGTGGCCATTTTGATCTATTCCATGGGTGAGGAAGCTTCTCGAGCGTTGGTTTCCATGCTGGACGATCGGGAAAAGGCGATTCTCGAAAGACACATGAAACTGGTCGAAAAGCTTCCGCCGGATGTGATCGAGACGGTGGCAGCCGAATTCATCGCTTTTGTGGAGCGTGGACAGAATGCCGTCGCTCAGATTCAGCAGGCTCTGAACGAGGAAGTCGTCCAATTGCCGCCGATCGAAACAGCCGGAAGGGAGGGGACCCCTTCGAAAGCAGAATCCGAAGAACCCAAGAAGACGGAAACGGCTGAAACAGCAAAAGATTCGCAGGAACAAGAAAGTGAAGAAGAATTTTCTCTGAAGACCCTTCAGAAAATCGATCCGGAACAGCTTGCAGAAATGATCCGGGATGAACATCCCCAGACGATCGCAATCATCATTGTCCATCTGAAACCCGAATCCGGAAGCGAGGTACTGTCCAGATTGCCGGATACCGTCAAGGTGGAGGTGGCCATGCGGATTGCGCGCCTCGACAAGGTGCTTTCGGGTATGGTGCTGGAAATCGACAAGGTCTTCGAAGAAGTTCTCAAGAAAAAGAAAAAGACGGTTGCACGAAAAACCGGCGGCATTGCGCATCTGGCCGAACTGCTGAACATGGTCGAGGGGGCTACCTCGGAATTGATTTTGAATGAAATTGAAGAATCCAATCCCGAGTTGGCGGCCCAGATCAAACAGATGATGTTCGTGTTCGAGGATCTGGTTCTGGTCAACGACAAGGGGCTGCAGAAGGTTCTGCGGAAAGTCGAGACGAGCAAACTGGCCCTGGCCTTGAAGGGGGCCTCCGAAGATGTTCGCAAGAAGATTTACAAGAACATGTCCGAACGGGCCGGCGCCATTCTTCGCGAAGAAATCGAATCCATTGGTGCGGTTCGGATGAAGGACGTCGAAGAAGCCCAGTTGACGATAACCAAAATTATTCAAGAGCTCGAATCCAAGGGTGAGCTCATCATCGAAGGTCGAAAAGGCGGGGAGATGATCACCTGATATGGTGCAGATGAATCGATCGACCAAAGAGGGGTGTGTCGAGCCTTATTGCTTTCCTGATCTGCGTCATTCTACCGGAGATGCTTCGGGAAGCGATGCAGAGCGGCTCAATGCTTTTCAACAAACATTTTCCATATCCGTAAACCAGGGGACCCGATCCGAACCGCCAGGGGAAGTTTGCCGGCCTCCATGGGGTTCCTTACATCTGTCCAAGAATCCGGGTTCGGAAGAGGATTCCCATCCAGATGCCGAAGCGTATCGCGACATCATCGACCGACTGATCCAGGAAAACGAACAACAACTGAAGGAAGTGTACGCGAAGGGAAAAGAAGATGGACGTCAGGAAGGGTTGAAACAGGGTAGGGAGCAGGGGAAGCGGGAAGGCTACGATATCGGCAGACGCGAAGGATATGATACCGGGAAGAACGAAGGCATTCTTGAAGCAGAGGCACGCATAACACCCATTGCCGATGCGTTTCGAGAAGCTGTGGATCAACTGCATGCGCTTCGGAAAGCCGCTCTTCACGAGGGAAGAATGGAAGGTGTGAAACTGGCGTTTTTCATTGCCGAGCGGATTTTGCAAACCCAATTGCGGCTTCATCCCGAGCTCATGCAAGGCATCATCGAGAAGGCTTGCGCGATGGTTACACCTTCAAGGATTCTCCGAATGAAACTGCATCCCGATGCCGTTAACTTTTGTCAGAACTATCCGGTCTTGCAGACGTTTCTCGAAGATGTCGTCCTCATTCCCGATCCAAGTATGGTCTTTGGTGGATGTGTGGTGGAAACCGACTCCGGTGAAATCGATGCAAGAATCGAAAGCCAGCTTCAGGTCTTGTTGGAAGCGCTGGAAAAGGAATTGGAGCTGAGCCGCCATTGTGATTCGGTGGAATCCCTTTAAGGAAGGAATATGCCTCTCTTGGATTTTGAGCCATTGTACCGTGTCGTAGGATCGACCAATCCGATGCTGCATTGCGGTCGGGTGGCGCAAGTGATCGGGCTGGTCACGGAATCTTTCGGTCCCCGAACCCTTCTGGGCAGCGAATGCGACATCGATACCCAGCAGCCTGGAAGAAGGGTTCGAGCGGAAGTGCTCGGGTTCCGAGATAACCGGATCTTAATGATGCCCCTGGATGATATTCGGGGCATTGGTCCGGGAAACCGGGTCGTTGCACGGGAAGAAAAGGCTCGGATTCCGGTAGGGGAAGCGCTGCTCGGGCGGGTGATCGACGGATTGGGTGTACCGATCGACGGAAAGGGGGGGCTACGTTGCTCTGTCGAGTATCCCATTTATGGGGAACCCATGAATCCGCTGGAGCGAAAACGTATTGCAGAGCCTCTGGATCTCGGCATTCGGGCGATCAACGGGTTGCTCACCGTGGGGTGCGGGCAGCGCGTCGGTATTTTTGCTGGTTCGGGTGTCGGCAAGAGTGTTCTGTTGGGCATGATCGCAAAGCGAACATCCGCAGATGTCAACGTGATCGCCCTGATCGGTGAACGGGGTAGGGAAGTAAACGAATTCATCGAAAAGGAGCTGGGTCCCGAGGGGCTTTCCCGATCGGTTCTGGTGGTGGCGACTTCGGATCATCTGCCGCTCATTCGGCTTCGTGCGGCCTTCATTGCAACGGCTATCGCCGAATACTTTCGGGACAACGGATGTCACGTCAATCTGATGATGGACTCGGTCACCCGATTTGCCATGGCCCAGCGAGAGATCGGTCTCGCTTTGGGAGAGCCGCCGACATCGAAGGGATATACGCCATCGGTATTCACGCTTTTGCCCAAGCTGCTGGAGCGGGCCGGAACCTGCGCCGGAAGAGGTACCATTACCGGTTTGTATACGGTTCTCGTAGACGGGGATGACCACAACGAGCCCATCGCTGATGCGGTTCGCTCCATTCTGGACGGTCATATCGTGCTGACTCGGGAACTGGCGATGCAAAACCATTACCCGGCGATCGATATCCTGAGAAGCATCAGCCGGGTAATGGGGGATATTGTCAGTCCGGAACATCGGAAGCATGCCGGAAACCTGAAATCGCTTCTCGCCATTTACAAAAAGGCGGAGGACTTGATCAACATCGGTGCCTATGTGTCTGGAAGCAACCCTCGTATCGATCGAGCCGTTGGAATGATCGATCGAATCAACCGATACCTGCAACAGGACATGCATGAAACCGTCGATTATGAGCAAAGTGTAAGGCAGCTTTTTGACCTGTTCACTGAAGGTTCATGAAGGGACGAAATCAGGGGTTCGTAAGTCCAGGGGGTTATAGCGAATCGAGTCTTTGAAAGGACAAATATCATGTTCACATTTCGGCTGGAACCCGTGTTGAAGCATCGAAAACATCAGGAAGAGCTGATTCAAAAGGAAATCGCTCAGTTGCAGCAGCAGATCGATGAACGAAAGCGTGCATTGGAACAGACCACGAATACTATGCGTCGAGCCTGCCTGGAAATTCATCGATTGCAGCGTGAAGGAGTCACCGTATCCGAACAGCTGATTTACAGCCAATATATGGACAAGCTGAAAGCCAACCTGAAGCGTATCGAGCTGGAAATGGATCGGCTCGACATGCAGTTGGAAGAAAAGCGCCTTGAATTGATGGAAGCGGTCAAGCGACGGAAGATGATTGAAAAGCTCAAGGAGAAACGGAACCTGTTGTACTTGGATGAATTGCTCAAAACGGAACAAAAGTTGTTGGATGAAGCCGCCGTGTGCCGCTACAAGGTCGGCTCCGCTGCTGCAGCCGGTTGATGCAGGGTTTGTCTGAAATTCCACGAAAGGATGAGACCATGACAGAGACAACGAACATGCCGAGTCTGTTGATGTGCGGCACAGGTATCGGACGGGAAGGGAAACGACCGATTGGGATGGGGCTTTCCGTTGGAACAGCCGAAACAGATGCCTCCCAAAGCTGGATTTCAGCGTTGTCTCAGGCACTTCAGCCCTTTGTTCAACCAGGGGAAGCATCGGGCGATGGGTTCCGGCAAGCGATTGTTGGTGCACAAGAAGTTCGTTCTGGAGATGAACGGTCTCATACGACTCAGCAAACGGCCCGGCGAAAAGGGGATGGGTTGACACACCTCATGACGGGATTTGCCATGCAGCCCATGATGTCTTCCGTTCAAGGGCAGATCCAAATTGAATCCGAAGAGACCACCAGCGGGGAAAGCCGACAGAACCAGGCAGAGGATGGAAGCGAATTTCTCGTATCCAATCGAAAGCAGGAACCATCTGGCCAGTTACTTACTCCGGATTCAATGAAGTTGACCCATGGTTCGGAACCGATGTCTGGTACCTTGTCCCTCTTTGCGAAACCTTCCTTGGTGAATGACACGGAATGGAAAGATCGGAACCTTCCGGGCAATGTCGATCTGCATACATTTTCGAGAGATGGGGTATCGGTCGCTATGATCTCCAGCGTCGATGAAACCCCTCGGACTTCGCTGCAAACTCTTGTGAAACCCCCAATGGGTGTTATTCCAGAAACCTCGGTTGTGGGGGAACTTCCGTCAGACGAATTTCAATCCCTGGAAATTGACACAAACAGGGATGAGGTCCTGTGGGTGCCTGAAGATACATCTTTTGGAACACGTGTGCATTCGAAAATGTCGATGGATGAGGGGGGTGCTGATGAAAGTGTTGCAAAGGGAACAAACAGCTCTATCTCGACTTCCCTTGAGGCTGAAATGCCTGCAAACTTGGTAAGGAACGCTTCTGACAAACCGATCCACCGATCTTCTCAACAAGTCGATGTCGTAGAAATGCGAGCGTTTGAGAGACCACCCCACGTAAACGATTCAGGAACGAAAATCGCAACTGAAGGAAATGCCGTTTCATCGAATCGAATAACTGAACAAACCACCCATTCCGGATATTCATCCACGACGAGTTCCCCCGCTTCTTCTCTGGATGGTACTGAATGGAGAGCGGCGCCTATAGAAGCCGAACAGCGGGTGCTGAGTTCCTCCCCTGCTGAGGGTTCTGTATCGAATCCAAGGATTGAACCGGAGAAGGCTCAGCCTCAGAAAAGTCAACTGCTTGACAGCGGTCATGATTCATCTGAGCGTAATATCTCTTTCAAGCATATGAATCGGCTTTCTCAACAAGTCGATGTCGTAGAGATGCGAGCGTTTGAGAGACCACCCCACGTAAACGATTCAGGAACGAAAATCGCAACTGAAGGAAATGCCGTTTCATCGAATCGAATAACTGAACAAACCACCCATTCCGGATATTCATCCACGACGAGTTCCCCCGCTTCTTCTCTGGATGGTACTGAATGGAGAGCGGCGCCTATAGAAGCCGAACAGCGGGTGCTGAGTTCCTCCCCTGCTGAGGGTTCTGTATCGAATCCAAGGATTGAACCGGAGAAGGCTCAGCCTCAGAAAAGTCAACTGCTTGATAGCTACATTGATCCAGTTGAGCGTTTTGGCTCTCCTTTGACAGAGAGGCCGATTGCTTCAGGATCCGAGAAGCAGGCGTCGACGGAAGGTCGAACGGATGATTCCGAAGATGGACTTCAACAGATGAAGACGGTGCATTCAGTTGAAAGGAAGGGTTCAACTGCGGGAAAAGTTTTCATTCCAACCTTCGGTTCAACGGAGAGTGCTTTGAAATCACACGCAATTGTCCCTGGAAAACAGGCGGACCGGATTTCCAGACAATTCGATGGTGAGGGAATTCGTTCGACCATTGCAAACGCCGTTCTGAAACATTCCACGGGATCCACGGAGATCCAGATGTCGCTTAAACCCGAATGGCTCGGCAGCATGACGATGCGCATCCAGAGTGAGGAGGGGAAACTTCAAATCCACATCGTAACGGAACACCAGACGACACGAGATATTCTGGAAGCGCAGGTGCAGTCACTGCGTTCGGAAATGGAAGGCAAGGGGTTGGTGATCGAGAAAATTCAAGTGGATCTTTCCGGCAGTCGTAACGATGGACAGGTGGGTACCGGTGTGGGACAGTGGACTTCTTATCAGCAACAACGTGAAAACGGCACATTTTTTGCTTTTGAGCCAGATGAAAAACCGATCACAGACAAACAGGAAGTGACGTACGAATCCACTATGGAGCCAATGCCCAAGGGTCGATTGAATGCGTTTGCATGAAATACTTTGAAACCGGAATGTTCCATTTACTGAAGGAGAAGGACCATGACAACGGTTTCCGGTCTTGGAACCTATACCACTCCCGCAAGCAGCCTGTATCAGAATGATCCGACGACTCTCGGAAAACAGGATTTCCTGATTCTTCTGGTGACCCAACTGCAATATCAGGATCCTTTGAATCCGGCGGATAGTACCGAATTCATCTCCCAACTGGCACAGTTCAGCTCGCTGGAGCAAATGGAGAATGCAAACAAGAACCTCGAAATCATCCAGCTCTACGAGCAATCCATCAACAACGCCCAGGCGCTGAATTTCATCGGGAAAAATGTCAAGGCAAGCGGAAGCGCCTTTGAGTATTCGGCTGGAGAAGGGCACGAATTCAGCTTTCATATGGCGCAGGATGCTGCTGTGGTGCATATCAAAATTTACGATGCCAAAGGCGAGCTGGTTGCTCAGATCGACCCAGGCGCATTGTCAGCAGGGGAGCAAACCATTGCATGGGATGGTACGGATATCAATGGAGAACCCGTCACATCTGGAAAGTACACCTTCAAACTGTCTGCTGAAGACGAGGAAGGGAACAATCTTTCCACGTGTGCCTACATTCTCGAGCCCATTACAGGTGTCGCCTATCATGACGGGAATACGTATCTGGTAGCGGAAGATGGAACGGAAATTCCCTATTCGTTGATTCTTGGAGCAGAGGAGGTAACGGAAGAAGAGAATACCCAGGAAGAGAGCAACAATACAAGTCAGGATCAACTATGATATCAAAGGATAAGTGAGAGAGGAGGTTTCACCATGATGAGTTCTATGAATACGGCCATTACGGGATTGAGTGCCAATGTCCAGCAGATGGCCATAGTCGGCGACAATATCGCGAACGTCAACACGGTTGGTTTTAAGGCCTCAGAGGGCATGTTCGAAAATGTTATCAGCCAGAGCACGAAAGCCATCCAAGGGAACGAAATCGGAAGTGGGGTGTTGTTGAGCGATATTCGATACAACTGGGGACAGGGCGCTATTCAGCAAACAGGCAATCAGTTTGATATATCCATTACCGGAAATGGTTTTTTTGCAGTCTTTGATCCGGTGAACAACCAGACCTACTACACACGTGCCGGGCAGTTTTCCTTTGATTCCAATGGCAATTTAATCGATCCGAACGGTTATCAGGTTCAGGGCTATGATCTGGCCGGAGGAAATCCGCCAGCAGTTCCGGGGACCAATGAAAAAAAATCGATTCTCATCGATCCTGCCGTATACTCGGATATTAGTGTGGATGCCAACGGTGTATACTATGCTGTCGAGAAGGCAACCGGCAACAAAGTCGCCTTGTTTCAGATAGCGATCCATGATGTTATCGACCGATCGACAATGGCAAAGATGAGTGGGAATTTGTACAAGCTGGTCCAGGACATCAACGGCCAATTTCCAGAACCGGTGGATGATGTTCCTGGTGCCAACGGCATGGGAGGTGTCAATCCCGGAACCATTGAAGGTTCGAATGTCGATTTGGCTAAGGAATTCGTCAATATGATCGTCGCTCAGCGGGCATTTACAGCCAACTCCAAAGTCATCACGAGTAGTGATGAAATTTTGCAGGAATTGGTGAACATCAAGCGGTAACCGTTTTCTTCAGATGGCCGAATGAATTGACCTCATCGAGTTGGTTCATTCGGCCCTTTTTTGTTATCTGCAACAGGCCCTACGCATCTCGCTATTTCACGATAGACTATGGGATAATCTGTTGTCCTATGAGGAGAAACCGGTTATATAAAAGCTGATGGCTTCGCAAAAAGGCCGGATGCGCTTCGTGTATGCAGCATCTCTTGTCGATACGGCGAATCTGCAAGTACGCATCACAAACGGTATTTGCACTTTTTGCTTGCAGCCTTTTTGCGAAGGCGTCGACTGTTGGCCCTTTTTTTCGTTGAACATGCATGGGGACAAAATGTTTATCCGACCGGTTGAACGGGCGACCGAGGTATAGCGCTTCTCGGATGAAGATAGACCGGCGAACGGATGCCGATCGCCCATAGCCTTCACTCTTACGACAAGAGATCGACCATGTCCAAGAAAACCATCATCATCCTTGCGGCTGCAGGCGTGCTTGTTCTCGGTATTGTTGGCGGCGGATTTTTCCTGATGTACAAGAAGCTCTCGGAAATCGACAAACTCAAGGCCGGGATTGAGTCCGCCGCCGCTCCAAAAGTGGAACAACCGGCCATTGGTCCGGTTTTCGCTTTGGAAAGCTTTATCGTCAATCTGGCCGATCCGGGGGGAAAGCGCTACCTGCGTGTGACGATGCAACTGGAATTGAAGGATGCCAAGATGAACGATCAGGTCACTCAGCGGCTTCCGCAGGTGAGAGATTGCATCCTGACCGTTCTACCGACCCGAAAGGTCGACGATTTGCAGACCGTCGAGGGCAAAACGGGGCTTCGCAGCGAGCTGATCACCAAACTCAATGAACTGCTCGGCCCTGGAGCCGTCACAAAAATCTATTTCACCGAATTCGTCATTCAATAGCACAGGTTCCGGTCATGTCGGATCAAATCCTTTCCCAGGAAGAAATCGATGCCCTTCTTGGGGCAATGGCCAAGGGAGAGGTCAACCTTACCGAAGAAAAGCGAGCTGCTCCTGCCGTCGTTCCCTATGATCTGACCTCCCAGCGGATCATGATGCGGGAGGAGTTCTTCGCTCTCGGTGAGGTGTACGACAAGTTCACCGGTATGCTTCAAATCGCTATTTCCACCATGTTTCAGCGCAGCTTCGAAGTGCGCATGGTTTCCACCGAAATGGTGAAGTTCGGGGACTTTATCAAGGCCTTTTCCAATCCGACCAGTTTCAATATGTTTACAATGGAGCCCTTGATTGGAACGGCCATCATGGCCATCGAAACCAATCTGGCCTTTTCGCTGATCGACTGCATGTTCGGCGGGGACGGAAAACCCCTGGTCCAAAACCGAGATTTTACCTTGATCGAACAACGCCTGCTTGCCAAATTCGTTCAGGAAGCACTCGCCAACTTCGAAAAAGCCTGGGAAAACGTTTATCCGGTTCAAATCGTTTTCCGAAAAATGGAAAGCAAGGCCGAATTTGTTCATGTAGTCAACCCGAACGACCAGGTGATCGTCATCGTTTTTTCGATTGCAGGCAAACAGTTTACCGGGAATCTCTATGCCTGCATTTCCTATTTGATGCTGGAGCCGATCAAAGAAAAACTCTCGAGCAAGTATTTACGGGAGAAGGATATCGCCTATGCCTGGCGTCCCCAATTGGAAAAGCTCCTCGACGATACAACCGTCGTGATGATCGCCGAGTTGGGTCGAACGACACGGACCCTTCGCGATTTGCTCGAAATGGAAGTCGACGATATGCTGCGCCTGAATGTCGGGCCGGAAGACCCCGTCACCATCCGCATTCACAACATCGAAAAATTCAATGGAATCGCCGGGGTCGTCAAGGGAAGCCGTGCTGTTGAAATCACCCAACTGCTCAAGTCTCAAGGAGATTGATTCGAACATGACTGGAATGGATTCGGTGTCTTCTGGAACGAAAACAGCTTCTCCATCGTCCGGCGGTGGAAATTCTCCGGGAAAATCCGGGAAAAACCTCGATTTTATTCTTGACGTGCCGCTCGAAATCACGGTGGAGCTTGGCCGTACGCATATGGCCGTAAACGAATTGCTGAAGTTGGGTCAGGGTTCCGTCATCGAACTGGAAAAGGCTGCGGGCGATACCTTGGAGGTCTTGGCCAATCAACGGCTGATCGCCAGAGGAGAAGTGGTTGCAGTCAACGAAAAATACGGGATTCGCTTGACGGAAATCATCAGTCCCATGGAACGGGTTCAGAAATTGCGATGAATCCGGAGCCGGACCTGGTGTGGACAACGGTGAAGCTTGCAGGCGCCCTGGTGGCGATGGTTGCCGTGCTGTTTCTCCTGCAGCGGGTCGCCATCCGACAGAGGCTCGGCCGATTCTCCGGTTCTCCCCTCCGAATCCTTCATACCCTCCGCATCGGCGTTCGATTCCATATCGTGTTGCTTCACATTCCCGGAGCGGTTCTGGTGTTGGGCATAACACCATCGAACATTACGAACCTCATGACCATCACCGATGCGGGTCAAATCGAAGCGTTGGTTCACAACCCCCTGAACCCGGGGATTTTTCAGCGGTTTTTCTTTGATCGCCTGAACAGCCCTGCCGGCACTTCCCAGAAAAGCGAGACCCAAGGAGCAGATCATGCCGGTTGAAAGACATCCCTGGAGATGCCGGAAAATCGCCGGGTGCGGGGTAATCCTTTCAATCATCTTTGTGTTGATTGTATTCGGGGTTGTGTTGCCGGCCTTCGGTTACGATCCACCGAAAGCCAATACCCCCCTGTTCAGTCTCAGCATCGATTCGGCCAAGGCTCCTGGAGATGTCTCGGTCGTTGTCGAAATCTTCCTGCTCTTGACCGTTCTTTCGATTGCACCGGCTCTGCTGATCATGATGACATCCTTCACTCGGATCATCATCGTACTCTCGCTTCTGAGGCAGGCTCTGGGTACTCAGCAGATGCCACCCAATCAAGTCATGATCGGCATTGCGCTCTTCTTGACGTTCTTCGTCATGTCTCCCGTCTGGACCACCATCAACGAGCAGGCCCTCCAACCCTACCTGAACAAGAGTATCAGCCCCGAGAAGGCCATCGAAGCTGCGACCGTGCCGATCCGTGCGTTCATGATGAAGCAGGTCCGGGAAAGCGACCTGGCTCTCTTCGTTTCCGCTTCCGGGGAAGCGCGACCCAAAACCCCGGAGGACGTTCCGTTCCTCGTTGTGGTTCCAGCCTTTATCATCAGCGAGCTCAAAACCGCTTTTCAAATCGGCTTCATGCTTTACATTCCGTTTCTGATCCTCGACATGGTGATATCGAGCATTTTGTTGTCGATGGGGATGATGATGCTGCCGCCGATCATGATTTCGCTTCCGTTCAAACTCATGCTTTTCGTATTGGTCGACGGATGGAATTTGATTGCCGGCTCGCTGATCAAAAGCTTTGGATAACCTAAGGCTGATGGTCTCGCAAACAGTCGATCTACCCCCGATTTTCGGATAGTTCCGGGCTTGAGCATGGGGGCGGGCATGCCTTTTGATGCTGCAGCGGAAACTTGTTTGAAGCCGCCGGAGATCGTTGGGCCGGGCATGCAAAACGCTTCGGCTTGTGTTTGTAAAGCTTGCTATTTCAATGAGATGCTCTTTCCTGGAGCGTCTGGCACCATGCCCGGCCCTTACGAGCTCGGGCGGCTGAGTTTT
>CAZJXF010000051.1:0-22577 GCA_964549995.1 uncultured Desulfatirhabdium sp.
TCCCCCCATGCTCAGGCCCGTCAAGAACCATAGCCGGGGATGAAGCGACTTTTTGTGAAGCTATCATCGATGACCATCGGTCTTTTCGTCTGCATCCCCAAGAACAAGCCGCAAGGTCGATGCAAGGGATGCGATCGAATAAGGCTTCTGCAGAAAGGCAGCGGCTCCGGCGCGCAGGGTTTCCCGAATGTCTTCGGTGTCGGCATAACCGCTGGCAATGATGGTCGGTATCCCGGGTCGTATCTGCTGCATTCGTTCAAAGGTTTCCCGTCCCCCCATTCCCGACGGCATGATCATATCGAGAATGACTGCATCGACACCGATTCTCCCAAGCAGATCGATCGCCTTTTCCCCGCTTTCGACGGTTTCCGGAACATAGTGCAGCTGCTTCAGCATCATATCCGCGATGTTCCGCTGGTCCGGCTCGTCATCCACGACGAGAATACGTTCTCTCTTTCCGAAGCTGAGGGTGACATCCGGAACCACGGGCCGGACATGGTTCAATGGTCCCTTATAAATGGGAA
Source organism: uncultured Desulfatirhabdium sp. (assembly GCA_964549995.1). Classification (GTDB taxonomy): domain Bacteria; phylum Desulfobacterota; class Desulfobacteria; order Desulfobacterales; family Desulfatirhabdiaceae; genus Desulfatirhabdium. The sequence goes on from CAZJXF010000051.1 coordinate 525, forward strand.
AATACAGATCGAAGGTCGTTCCGTCCGGTCCACTCTTCACATCCACGGTTCCGCCATGATCGCATACCGTGTTCCATACGACCGTCAAGCCGAGACCCGTTCCGCTTTTTCCCATGACCTTTCGGGTGTAAAACGGCTCGAAAATGCGGTTCAAATCATCCGCAGATATTCCACACCCCGTATCGGCCACACGGATGAGCGCATAATCGCCCGGCGGAACGACCTGATAGCCTTGATAAGGATGATCGAAATGAACCGTGCGTGTAGATACCGTGACAATGCCGTTTCGCTTCGATTCCTGAACGGCCTCTGCCGCATTCACCACCAAATTCATCAATGTCTTCTTGATGTGAATGTCCGATACGAGAATCCTGGGCGAAGGTTCTTCGAGTTCCGAGACGAGGTGAACCCCAGGATATCGGATCCGCAGATCGAAACATTCCGGAGAACCGAGGTAATCCCGTACAATGGCATTCAGATCGATGATCTGTTTTTCGGTGGCAGCCCCCCGCGTCACAGTCAGCAGATCGTTGACGACTGCTGCGGCACGCTTTCCGGAATCGTGAATCTTGCGAATGGAAGCCCGAAGCGGATGGTCTTCGGAGAGCTGCATCAGAATGAGCTCCGGATAGGTGACCACACCGGAGAGGATGTTGTTGAGATCGTGGGCCACCGTTCCCGCCAAAAGACCTAAGGCTTCCATCTTCTGGCTCTGGGCAAGCTTCTCCTTCAACTCCCGGTTCTCCCGTTCCTTTCGGAGGTAGACCGTCATGTCCCGAATCACCGTGAGCACACAATCGACACCGTCCACCGGCATGAGTCGCGAAGACAGGGCGACATCCAGCACCTCGTTGTCTGCAGCCCGGAATTTCGTAACGAAGTGGTTGACTTCCCCACGGATCAGAAGATCGTGAGTCCAAAGCTTACGCTGCTCCGGTTCCACCCACAGACCGATGGCCAGAGATGAATGACCGACGACATCCTGTCGGGCATGGTGGAACAGCCGCAGAAAGCTTTCGTTTACATCCACGAAAAGCCCGTCCTTGAGCCGACTGATGGCGAGCCCGTCCGGACAGAGCCAGAAAACGGAGGCGAATTTTTCCTCGCTTTTTTCAAGAGACCTGCGAGCCACCACCCGATCGGTCATGTCGCAAAGGCTCATCACCAGCCAGTTTTCATAACGGGAACACTCGATTTCCAGAAAACGGGCACCTTCCGGTCGCTCGATGGTGACGGTTTTCCTTGTCACAAGACTCGGCGACTGACGGGACACGGAATCGAAAATTTGCTCCCACTCCTTTGCCAAAGCTTCGGCCTCTGCCGGATCGCCGGCAATCGCCTTCCAATAGGCTTCGATGGGATATCCGGGCTGACACGAGCCGCAGGGATGCAGGACCAGTTCGACAGCGCTCTGGTTGATGGCCCGAATCGTCCGGTCGGGATTCAGAACGATCAGGGGAACATGGGTGTGCTGAATCAGATCGGCCAATTGCCTGCGGGAATTCTCCAATTCGGCGGTCCGTTCGTTCAAGGCACGCTTTAAAAAGAAGATCCAGAACGCAACAACGAGCATGAGAACGCCAAGCCCTACGGCGACCCACACCAGAAGGTATTTGAAGCGCTCGAATGCCTCCTTGCGTTCGTATATTCCGAACCATTTTTCACGTATCCGGTCAAAGGTCCCATTTTGCTGGATCGTGTGGAGCCCTGTGTTCAGCAGTTCCACCAGTTCCGGATCACCTTTGGGCACGGCGAAACCGTATTTCCGAGACTCGATGGCCGGCCCGACGGCAAGGACATTCGACAGATTCAACCGATGGATATAGTAAACGGCCTGCGCCTTCGGCAAAACGGCCGCATCGTACCGATCCTGTCCGGACAACAGATGGACGGCGTCGGAAATCCGCTCGACGGGAAACAGATGATCGGTCATCCGAATGTTCTGGATCCGCTGGTGCATGACATCGGATCGCTGGACGAGGATGGCCTTGTCGACACAGTCTTCCAAAGAAGCGATGGCGGAGCCTTTCCGGACAAAGACGGAATGACCGACGACGCTGTGGGGTTCGGCAAAATCCATCTTGGTGGCTCTCAGCTCCGAATGGAACATGGCCGTCACTTTGCCCGGCCCCCCATCGAACAAGGTCTGGATCACATCCGGCCAGGCCGACAGGCGTATATGCAGCTTGATGTTCGTTGCAGCCGCAACGGCCCGGATCAGGTCGATATCGAACCCCGCCGCGTTTCCGCTTTCATCCAGAAAGCAATACGGTGGATAATCGACATCTCCATAGAAAGTAATGGTGCGGATGGGTACGGCGGAGGCCGGATGGGCGCCGAGCAGGCTGAGACAGACCATCCAGGAAAGGAATGTCGTTCGAAGGCGGGTTGTCATGCGCCACCGTTTGCGGCTTGGATTCGGTTGGCGATGCCGGTTGTGCTGTAGCCTCGAAGCAGGGGAACCAACATGACCTGCCCGCCGTAAGCCGTCACGATCTCCCTGCCGACGACCTGATCGATGCGATAATCGTCTCCCTTGACCAGGATGTCGGGTTTGAGAAGGGCAATGAGTTCGATGGGCGTATCTTCGGAAAACAGAACGACGGCATCCACGTCTTCGAGGGCCGATAGCAAGGCCGCCCGATCTCGTTCACTCAGGATCGGTCGGTTGGGGCCTTTGAGCCTTCGGACCGAGGCATCGGAATTGAGACCGACCACCAATCGGTCTCCGAGCGCTTTGGCCTCGTGCAACACATGAATATGCCCCGGGTGCAGCAGATCGAAACAGCCATTGGTGAATACGACGGTTTTTCCAGCGGACTGCCAGCTTCGGACTTGGTGGGCGGCAACCGGAGGGGAGAGGATTTTGACCGATCCGCCGCCGCCTCCGAAATCGACGCCGGCTTTCAGAGCGGCTTCCAGTTCGTTTCTCAGGATGGGCTGGGTGCCGAGTTTTCCGACGACGATTCCGGCGGCCGTGTTGGCGATGGTCGCAGCATTCCCAATGTCCAGGCCGCAGGCAAGACATGCAGCCGTTACAGCGATGACCGTGTCTCCGGCGCCCGAAACGTCATAGACTTCCTTGGCTTGGGCCGGTATGGCCATCGGTTGGATGCCTCCCCGGCGGCTGACCACCATGCCCTTCGGGCCCCGGGTGGTCAGCAACCATTCGAGATCGATGGCATCGATCAGGCGGTCGGCTGCAGCAGTGAGTTCATCGAGGGATGCGGTTTTGATCCCTGCGGCAAGTTCCAGCTCGGCCGTGTTCGGTGTGATGCCGCTTGCCCCACGGTATCGAGACCAGTCGGCTCCCTTCGGATCGACGAGAACCGGAATACCGCGACGTCGGCATGCCTGAATCATGGACGCACACAAGCCCGAAGTCTGCAGGATCCCTTTGCCGTAGTCGGAAAGAACGACGGCACGGGCCCGATCGAGCTCGGCTTCGAAGATCCGGAACAGTTCATCGGAAAGTGCATGGTCCAGGGGAGTCGTGTTTTCGTCGTCAATCCGACATACCTGCTGAATGCCGGCCATTACCCGTGTCTTGGTGATGGTGGGCCGATATGCGGCCGGATGCAGACAGGCGTCGATTCCGTTTTGCAGAAGGAGGCTTTTCAGGGTCTCGGCCTCCGGATCGACTCCGCAGATGCCGATCAAGGTGACGGGGCATCCCAGCCCGGCCAGATTCGATGCGACATTCCCCGCACCTCCCGGAACATGGGTCTTGTGACGCACAGCCACAACGGGAACAGGAGCCTCCGGAGAAATGCGCTGCACCTCTCCCCAGATGTAGCGATCAAGCATGACATCCCCGATCACAAGAACACGGGTTTGAGCCAGTTTCGTCCAGTCGGGTAGCATAACAGTTGGAGATTCGGGAGTGCGGTTTTCGATTATGGGTTGCAATAGCGATTTCGCCGCTCTTCAAGATCCTGAATGACGGCCTGCTTGAACCCTTCCAATCCGGCTTTTTCCAGAAGCTGATCTCGATATTGTTTCAGATCGAGATGCTGAAGCCGCATCTGTAAGGTTTTGAAAACCTTGGGCACCCATTGGCCGGGAATCTGCACATGGTGCAGACCCGCACTGAGGGTCAGCAGCATCTTGCCTTCGGGGATGGCCTGGATAATGTCCGCAATGCCGCCCCGCACCGTCATGGGTTTGCCCTGGTTGTCGAGGCCGTTGGCCCGTTTCATCCGGCCTTCCGGCATGATGATGACCATCGCATCCTTCGTCAGAAAGTCGAAGAGACGCTGCCAGGACTGATCCCGTTTCCGGGTGACCTGAACCACCTGATGGGCCACCATCCGAAAGAAGAAACCCATGATGGGTCTCCGGATGGCCTTGTCTGCAACCGGCATCACGCCGTTATAGGCGATCCGTTTGAGAAAGCGGTTCGGAAACCATCCCACGAAAAGCGGCTCGTACAGGCTGGTATGATTCAGAAAGGCCACCAGTCGATATTTCGTCCACCAGTCCTCCGGAGGCGGCGGGTCGATCCACCCGATATCGAAACGATAGAACATGCGGCTTAACGCCTTGATCGACAACAGCATGGCATAGATCGCTCGTTTACGCATAGAGGAACCTCGTCATGTCCAATAGGGTGGACTCACAAAAAGTCGCTGTACCCTCGATTTTGGGGTTTTTCCGGGCCTGCTTCCATGCGGCTCGCTGTACCCCCGATAGTGAGGTGTTTCCGGGCCTGAGCATGGGGGGAGAACCGCCTTTTGATGTTGCATCGGATACTTGTTTGAAGCCGCCGGAGATCGTTGGGCCGGGCATGCTCATTCAAGTCATATCCGTTTGAATAACAAGATGTTGCGTTTCAATGATCCATCGTTGAAGTCTGACCACATGCCCGGCCCTTACGAGCTCGGGCGGCTGAGTTTATCCGATGCAACGAAAAAGGCGTGTCTCCTCTCATGCGACTCGGATGAGACTTGTGGACTTTTTGCGAAGCCATTAATGATGATGGACTCGCAAAAAGTCGATCATATAGACGGCTTCGAAAAAAGGCCGCAGGCAAGGAGTGCAAATCCCGAGGAGTGAGGCGTACTTATACGTACGCCGCAGCGACGAGGGATGCAGCACGACGCAGCATCCGGCCTTTTTGCGAAGTCGTCAATGATGAATCGCCTGCTTCACCGCCATCCCGATCTTTTCGATGGAATAGGGCTTGCGGATGTATGCCCCGGCGCCAATGGCCTGAGCTTCCTTGACGCGGCTGTTTTCTGCAAAGCCGCTGGCAATGATGGCCTTCTGACCCGGCCGAAGGGCGATCATGCGGCGGTAGGTCTCCAGCCCGTCGATGCCCGGGTCCATGATCATGTCCAGCACCACCAGATCGAAGGTCTGCTCGGCCAGCCGCATGAGGGCCTCTTCCCCGGATGCAGCGGTCTCCACCCGGTACCCGAGTCGGTTCAACAGCACAGCCGCAATTTCCCGTTGCTCCTCGATATCGTCCACGACAAGAATCCGCTCGCCGTTTCCTTGATACGATTCCTGCGGGATTTGTTGGGCCTTGTCGGTTTCCTGGGCATCCGTCGACGGGAAATACAGGAAGAAAGTCGTCCCCTCCCCTTCCCTGCTCCGAATGTCGATGTAGCCATGATGATCCCGCATCGTCCCCCAGACGACGGCCATGCCCAGCCCCGTTCCGCTTCTTCCCATCATCTTTTTCGTATAGAAGGGTTCGAAAATGCGTGACAGGTCTTCCTTGGATATGCCGATACCGGTATCCCCAACTTCCAGAACGACATAGTCGCCCTCGGGAACGAGCTCATACCCGGACAAGGGCGTTTCCAACCGCTGCGGATACGTCCGAATCGTGATCGTCCCACCGTTGGGCATGGCCTCTGCGGCATTTGACACGAGGTTCATCACGGTCTTCTTCAGGTGGATTGCAGAACCCATTACATTGGCAAGTCCGTCGGACGGCCGATAGGCCACAGCCGTGTTCGGATGATAGGTAAGAAGCTTCTCGTGTTCCGGAGAGCTGAGATACTCGCTGACGATGTCGTTGATCCGAAGCGGACGGCTGTTGACCACACCCCGTCTGGCCAAAGTCAGCAGATCCTGCACGATGGCTGCCGCCTTTTGACCCGAGCGCTGCATCACTTCGATGGACTTGCGAACGTTCGGGCTCAAGCCTTCATCCATCAAGAGAATTTCCGGATAGGTGACGATCCCGGAAAGCACATTGTTCAGGTCATGGGCCACCCCACCGGCAAGAAGTCCCAGAGTTTCCATTTTCTTGGAGCGGATCAGACGTTCGTTCAATTCCTCGATCTTCTGCTGAGCCTTTTCCTTTTCGGCGATTTCGGCAAAGAGCCGATCGTTGGTTTCCTGAAGGACCTTTGTCCGTTCATCAACCCGCTTTTCGAGTTGTTCGTTCATCATGGCAAGCTCCGCATAAGCCTGCTGGAGCATGCTTAGGGCATCGTCCCGGGCATCCACGGCGATGTTCGACCGACGTTTTTCTTGATCGAGCCTGGCCAGCATGGCGTTGAAGGCATCCGCCAATTGTCCGATTTCATCTCTGGAAGCAAGTGAAATGCGCTGATCGAGGCTGTCGAAGTTGACGCCTTGGATTGCCCGAAGGAAGGAAGCCAATGGATTGAGAACCCATCGGGACAGCAGGAAATTCATCGAAACGGAAACGGTGATGAGAAGCCCCAACAGCAAGCCCAACAGCAGCCCGATGGCCTTCTGTCTTTCCTGTACGACGGATGATAGATCGTATTCGATATGAATGAACCCGACCATCTCTCCGAGCGATTCGACGGCAGCGGCATACCGCATCACCGGCTTTTCCGGATCGGCGGCGACCATGCGGACATCCGGCGTTTCGAAAAGAGCTTTGCGTTCGTCCGACGGAAGTTCCAACGGAAAGGCGGATCCGACAGATGTGATCAATTGACCGTTCAGATCGTAGAGCCGAACGGCAGTGACGCCAGGAATCCGGCTGATTTCGGTAATGGAAACACCGGCAGCAGCTCGCTGACCGATGAACACCGCATTGGCCAGTTCATCCCGTTTCTGGAGAAAAGCCGTCTGTAACAGCGTTTGGATATGCTCGTGATGGGTTTGGACCCGTCGCTGTTCGAGCGGATACCAGACCGATAAGAAAAATCCGGCAATGATGCAACAGACCGTCAAAATGACGGCGTTGATCTTGAAGCGCATGCGTTTCGAGACATTCATGGGTTCATCCGAAACACGTGAAGGTACATAGGACGATCACGGGGAATACCATTTGACCAGGACGGCGTCGTTGCCCCGGATCTGCATGATGGCCATCGGTTTTTGGGGATCCCGGCTTCCTTGCTCGAAGGAGATCCGTCCGGTCGCTCCTTCGAAATTCCGGGTCGCCGCCAATGCATCCCGGATGGCCTTGTGGTCGGTGCTTCCGGCCCGCCGGATGGCGTCGGCCAGTAGCCGAACGGTGTCATACCCGAGGGCGACATCCGAAACCATCGCCTGTCCCTGAAGGATGTGCGGGCATTCGGATTCAAACCGAAAGGCCTGAGCCGTACCGGAATGCAAGACATAATGAGCGCAAAAATATGCGCCCGAAGCCTTGCCTTCGGCCCTTCGAAAGAATTCGTCGTAATTCCAGCCGTCTCCACCGACAGGAATGGCGGTCAAGCCTTTTTGTCGGGCTTTTCGAATGATGGTTGCACTTTCATCATACCCGGGGATGAAGAGAACATCCGCTTTGGCTTTTACAATGGCGTCCACGATCTTGTCAAAGTTTTCGATGGGGCTGCTTGTAGGAAACGCGTTCGATGATCCGGCCGCCTTCCTGGCGGAACTGTTTCTCGAAAATATCGGCAAGCCCCATGCTGTAATTGCTGGAAACGTCCTGGGCAATGACAACGGTTTCGGCCTTGAGATCGTTTCGGACAAAGTGCGCCATCGCCTGTCCTGCAAATCGGTCGGAAAAGCAGGCCCGGAAAATGTAGTCCCCGATTTCCGTGACTGCCGGATGGGTCGAAATGTTGGTGATCATGGGAATACCGGCCCGTTGGGCGACGGGTGCGGCAGCCAAGGTATGGGAGCTCCATGCCGATCCGATGATGGCCGCAATTTCCATCTGAACCGCTTTTTCTGCAGCCTGTTTGGACCCGATGGGGGTACCGAGATTGTCGATTTCAATGAGCTCGAGCGGCTTTCCCAGAACGCCTCCTTCGCGGTTGACGCTTTCCACTCCGCAGCGAACGCCCATTACGGAAAAGCGTTGATTCATGCCTGCCTGTCCACTCAATGCAAAAATGGAAGCAATCCGAATGGTATCCTCTGATGCAGACAGCGGATACGATCCTACCGTAAGCAGGAAGAAAGCCACAAGCCAACAGAACATGTTTCTTTTCATGGTGTTGTAACCTCCAGGGAGAAGAAACCCATCCTCGATGGACTCGCAAAAAGTCGCCTTCTACCGATTTTCTTTCAATGCCGGGCTATCCGGCTTTATCGCTTCCCGTATCTTTTCCGACACCACGGCCAACGCAAACGGCTTTTGGATGAAATGGATATCCGGATCGAGCTTGCCGTCCGGAGAAAACACATCCTGGGTATAGCCCGACATGAAAAGGCAGCCGATTTCCGGTCGCTCCTTCCGAATGACCTCGGCCAACTGTCTTCCGTTCATTTCGGGCATGATCATGTCGGTCATGAGCAGATGGATCGTTCCAGGATAGGTTCGTGCGATGCGAACGGCATCGGATGGGTGCGAAGCTGCCAAAACCGCATAGCCCAGGGTTTCGAGTGCGGTTTGCGCCACTTCGAGCAGGGTCGGATCGTCTTCCACCAGAAGGATCGTCTCCGTTCCCCGTTGGATCTTCTGGGATTTCACGGATACATCGGCAGCGGCATCGGGCGAGCAGGCCGGAAAATAGACATGAAACACCGTTCCTGCGCCCGGTTCACTGTACACCGTAATGTGACCTTTGTTCTGCTTGATGATTCCGTACACGGTGGAAAGCCCCAACCCGGTACCCTTTCCGACAGGCTTGGTGGTGAAGAATGGCTCATAGATCATGGACTTGGTCTTTTCGTCCATGCCGCAGCCGGTGTCGGCAACCGACATGACGATGTACTTCCCCGGGGTCATGAAGGGATGCTTGCGGACATAGGCGGCATCGACATCGACCGCCCGGGTTTCCACCGTGATCGTTCCTGTTCCGTCGATGGCATCCCGGGCATTCACGGCCAGGTTGATGAGGATCTGATCGATTTGAGAAGGGTCGATGAAGATGCGATCGAGATGGCTCCCGGGCTTCCACAGCAGCTCGATGTTTTCCCCGATGAGCCTGCGGACCATCTTCAGCATGTTTTCGATGGTATCGTTTAGATCGATCCGCTTTGGAGCGGTCGTCTGTTTCCGGGCGAACGCCAAAAGCTTCTGGGTGAGATCGGCCGACTTTTCTGCGGTTTGCTGGATGCGATCGAGATAGCGGCGGAAATCCGCCGCAACATCGCCCTCGATGCTTTCGATCCGCTGCTTGGCCAATTCCGAAAAGCTCTGGATCACCTGGATCATGTTGTTGAAATCATGGGCCACTCCGCCGGCAAGCCTGCCAATGGCCTCCATCTTTTGGGTTTGAAAGAGCCTGGCCTCGGCATCCGAAAGCTTGCCGCTGACCCGTTTCAACCGCAGGAACATCCCGTAAAGAACCCCGATCCGCTCGATGGCAGCAATCTGATCCGGTGTATAGGGTTGCGTGGCGTTGGCTACGGCGATCTGACCGATCAATTCGTTTCCCACAATGATGGGAACCGCCAGAAGGCGCTGGAGGGGGACGTGGCCTTCGGGTACCCCGGAAGCCGATGGATGACTCGACGGTGATTCGGTGATAAAGGTTTTGCCGTCGTTGAGACAGCAGCCCCAAAGCCCCGGATAGCGCCCGTCCGGGCCTTTGCGGAAATGGATGTTCGACAGATCGCCGCTCATGCAGGGTTCCGCCCCCTGGATGGCATCCAGAACGAGCTCTTCCGTACGCTCGTCGATGGAGCCGACGTACCCGTGGAGGCTTTCGGTCAGCTCCAGACAGCGTTTCAGAACGAGCGGTGCAATTCCGGGAATGTCGGCTTGGGGTTCCAGGAGGTGCCGGGAGAGATCGGCGATGACGGCGTCTACGGCGGCCTTTCGATTTTCCCGAATTTCGGCTTCCTTGAGTGCCGTGATGTCGAGGTAGGTCCCCAGGACGCCATCGACGGTACCGTCCTGATGGCGAAGCGGGGACTTGGTGACAAGTTGCCAGACCCCTCGACCGTCGGGCAGGGTTACGAAGACCTCGTACAGCCGCTTGGGCGCATGGGAACGAATGACCTCCATGTCTTCGGCATGGAATCGAGCGGCCGTTTCGGGAGGATAAAACTGCCAGTCGGATGCACCGATGACTTCGTCGACCGATGAAAGCCCGTTGTCGGTCGCAAAGGCGAGGTTGCATCCCAGGTATCGACCTTCCCGATCTTTCCAGAAAACCCGAACGGGTACGGTGTCGAGAACGAGGCGCAGCAGACTGTGGGCCTCCCGGATGGCTTTCTCTGCGGCCCGTTCTCGGCTCTGATCCCGAAACACCAGAACCACACCCTCGAGGCTGCCATCCGGCCCCTGAATGGGAGCCCCGCAGTCTGCAATGGGAAGCTCCTTTCCTTGCCGATTGATCAGAACCGTGTGGTTGGCAAGACCGACGACACAGCCGTCCCGACAGACCCGATGAACCGGATTTTCGACGCATGCTCGTGTCTCCTCGTTCAGGATCGGAAACACCGTTTCGATGGGCAAGCCTTCGGCTTCCTGCAGAGGCCATCCGGTCAAGGTCTCGGCAACCGGGTTCATCATCGTTACCCTGCCGGAAGGATCGGTAACGATGACCCCGTCACCGATGCTCATCAGGGTGGCCTTGTAGCGCAGTTCACTCTGGCGCAACTGCTGTTCGGTCAGATACAGCGCCTTGAATTGTCGCTCGCGGCTTCGATGATAAATGAGACCGACACCCGCCAGAACGGCAAGAACACCGGCTGTCATCAGAACGAAAATGATGCGTGCCTCGAAGGCCGCCTGTCGATAGGCTTCTTCCCGATCGATCTTGGCGATGAGAATCCAGGATGTATCCGGAACCGGTGCAATCAAAGCCAGTACAGGTACACCCCGGTAATCTTTTCCTTCCGTGTATCCGGTCTTTCCCTTGACGGCCTGGACGGCGGGGATCTCGTCGTTGTCCAAGGGTACACTCAATGTGAAAGCTGCCTTGTCGCTGTGCCGGAGTTTGTTGAGATAGCGAACGACATCTCCTTCACGCCGGACAAGAAGCGTTTCGGCCGTTTCGCTGGGAATGGGCCAGTTCTGAACATGGGGGGAAAAGAAGAGGCCGGTATCGATGCGGAGGATGACGGCAAAGACCGGTTGGTACACGCCTTGGAGATCTTCGATCTGAAACGGCACGATGCAGTCGAAATGCGGCGAGTTTTCTTGGGGCAGAATGTGAATATCCGTGAGGATGGGTTGGCGGGTTTCAAACGATTTGCGAAGAGCTTCTCGGGCTTCAACGTGAATGGGGCCGCTTCGTCCGCCCGTGCCGATGACAATTTCGCCATCAGGGGTGACCAGAAGAGCGTCCTGATAGCGATAATGTTTTTTGAGGTTGTGCAGCCGTGTGACGATGCCCTCCATCAGTTCCGGATCCAGTTGACCTTGCGCCATTTTACGGGTGGCTTCGAGGATGAACGGCGTTCCCAGGAAGGTCGAGGCATCGGCGATCTGTTCCTGCCGCCATCGCTGGATATCTTCGACCTCGAGGGTTGCAATGGCATGCAACTGCTCGGCAATACGCCCTTTCATGTTGGCGTCGTGGTGGTTGTAAAACCAATATCCTCCTGCCACGATACCCAACACCAACACGCCCAGCAGAAACCAGAGTCGGATATAGATTCTTTCGCTCGGCATAACCGCCTTCCCGTAGGTTGTCCCAACGATATTGGACTGAAGGCTTACAAATCAACGGTTCTCATAACATGTTGCAACGAGTAAAACAACAAATTAGGGAAAGGAAAGGGGTGAGATGGGTCGGATATCCAAACGGATCGGATTTTTGACCCGTTGGGATTGATCATCCCGGTAAAATCGATTATAGCTGATGAACTCGTAAAGATTCAGTGAGTCTCCAGCGAGCCGCATGAGAGCGGGCACACCTTTTTCGCTGCATCGGAAAAACTCAGCCCCCCGATCTCGTAAGGGATTGGAACTACCCGAAAATCCGGAGTAGATCGACGTTTTGTGAGTCCATCAGGACAAAGAAACCTGGCTGAAACAACGTCCACAACGTTGTCTGAAGCCTTCGTTCATCAACCCAACACAGGAAAAGGAGGCCATATGCGGAAATGGGGATGGATCGTGGCGTTGTGCATGGTATGGGTGTTTGCTGCCACCGGATTTGCGGCAGAACCGAAAAAAGGCGGAACGCTGATTTTCGGAAGAGGCGGAGACAGTGTCGGGCTCGATCCGGCCTACGAAACGGACGGCAATTCCTTCATGATCTGCGACAATGTGCTGGAAGCCCTCGTCGAGTATGCGGACGAAAGCACGAAAATCGAGCCGGGGCTGGCGAAATCCTGGGACATTTCGCCCGACGGCAAGACATATACGTTCCATTTGCAGCAGGGAGTAACCTTTCACGATGGCACTCCTTTCAATGCCGATGCCGTCGTGTTTTCGCTCGGCAGGCAGATGAAGGAGCGGAAACTCAAGTTCTTCGGTAAAGGATACGACATTCCGCCCCAGGAGAAAACGCCCGAATACTGGGTCACGATGGAGATGGACAATACGGTGGACAGCATCGAAGCTGTAGACGAGTACACGGTCGTCTTCAAACTGAAGCGGGTCGAAGCGCCGTTTCTGGCCAACATGGGGATGGATTTCGCCGACATCATCAGCCCGACGGCCTTCCTGAAGAATCCCAAGGAGTTCATCCGACATCCGGTCGGAACGGGTCCGTTTCGGTTCGTCAAATGGGTGAAGGACGACCAGATCGTTCTGGAGAAGAACCCCAACTATTGGGACAAGCGGGGCGGGCCGTACCTCGATAAGCTCGTTTTTCGCACGATTCCGGACAATTCTGTTCGTTTTCTCGAACTCAAGGCAGGCTCCATTCATTTGTGCCAGTTCCCGAATGCGGCCGACATCCCCCTGGCTGCCAAGGACCCGAACCTCATTTTGCCCACCCAGCCGGGCATGAACATCGGCTACCTCGGATTCAACCACACCAAACCCCTGTGGCAGAATGTCCACATGCGAAAGGCCATTGCCTACGCCATCAACAAGAAGGCCATCGTGGACAACATCTATCAGGGCATGGGTCAGGTGGCCAAAAACCCCATCCCGCCTACGATGTGGGGGTATAACGACGCGATCGAGGATTATGCCTACAATCCGGAGATGGCCAAGAAGGAACTCGAACTGGCAGGTTTTCCGGGCGGTGCGAATCTGCCTGAAATCACCCTCTGGTCCATGCCGGTGGCCCGACCCTACAATCCTGAAGGGCTCAAGGTCGGGGTGGCCATGATTTCGGATCTGGCGAAGGTGGGGATCAAGGCTCGGATCGTCAGTTACGACTGGGGAACGTATTTGAAACGTCAGAAGGAACAACCCGAAGACATGGATCTCTTCCAGCTCGGCTGGACGGGCGACAACGGAGATCCGGACAATTTCCTCGCCGTTCTCTTCGACGGGCTTGCATCACCGGCCGTTCGGACGCAATGGAAAAACGAAACCTACCATCAATTGATGCTCGAAGGAAAGCAGACGATCGATCAGGCCAAGCGGGAAGAGATTTACAAGAAGGCCCTTCAGGTGCTGCATGATGAATGTGCGGTCATTTGCATCGCTCATTCCACGGTCATCTGGCCTGCGCTAAAGAGCGTCAAGAACTTCAAGCTTCATCCCACATCATCGGTTCGGATGAAAAACGTGTGGCTCGAGTAAGCACATTCCTCCCCGAACCGGCCCTACCGGTGGTTTGAATGGTGGTAGGGACAAGCCATGCTTTAATGGACTCGCAAAAAGTCGCTGTACCCTCGATTTTGGGGTATTTCCGGGCCTGAGCATGGGGAGAGAAACGCCTTTTGATGTTGCATCGGATACTTGTTTGAAGCCGCCGGAGATCGTTGGGCCGGGCATGCGAATTCAGCCCATATCTGTTTGAATTACATGCCGCTGTATGCCAAATGGCCCATCGTTGCAGTCTGGCTACATGCCCGGCCCTTACGAGATCGGGCGGCTGAGTTTATCCGATGCAACGAAAAAGGCGTTTCTCCCCCATGCGACTCAGATGAGACTGTTGAACTTTTTGCGAGATCATCATACCTTGCCCCTGCTTCCTTGGGAGGAATTCTCGTTACAAAACGCCTTTCGGCATCGGAGGAACGCCCTCACCACCCAAGACGTAACCGCCGTCCAGCCGAAGAACGCTTCCGGTCATGAAGGACGCTCGTTCCACCAGGAAGAGCACGGCATCGACCACATCCGCAAGGGTTCCCGTGCGGTGCAAGAGCGTATGATCGACAATCGCCTCTTGTTCCGCCCGGGATAGAAGCCCCCACCCCCGTGTTCCTTGCGCATGGCGGGTTTCGATGAATCCAAGCATAAGCTCGTTCACCCGAACCTCGGGTGCTGCGATCCGTGCCCACGTTTCCGTAAACGAAGAAATCCCCCGATTCGCCGCCGCATACCCGTCGTTGAACACCACCGCTGCCGGTCCCGATCTTCCGACCAACCCGGCGATCGAACTCAACACCACGACACATCCGTTTGAAGAGCGCTTCAGATAGGGCAGACAGGAATCGAACAACCACCACTTGGCCCGGAGGGTCGTCGCCATCTCGAGGTCCCACTGTTCTTCGACATAGGGGCCGTGAACGACGGGCCAGCCTCCCCGCTCGATGTTGTTGATCAGAATGTCGATTCCGCCGAAGTGCAGGGCCGCATCCGTAACGAATTGCCGCAGGGCTTCGATGTTCGTCAGATCGGTGCGGAACAGGGCGTAGCGCCGCGCATGGGGCTGGAGCATTTCCTTCAGGGGTTCGAGCCACTCTTCCCAATCCCAGTAGTTGAGAATGACCCGGTATCCCCTTTCGAGAAAGGCAAGGGCGACAGCCCTTCCGATTCCCTTGATCGCGCCGGGAACCAGAACGATCGGTGATTCCCCGCCGGGTGCCATCACGGACCTCTTCCGGCTTTCGGCGGCATGACCAGAGCCTCTCCACTCAGAACGATCGTCCCGTCCTGATTCGTACAGACGGTTTCCAGCCGGACCCGATTCTTTGCGGCGTCGACGGCAATGACCCGGGCCGTTGCCGTCACCGTGTCGCCGATGCGCACCGGCGCCTTGAAGCTCAGGTGCTGTTCGAGGTAAATGGTTCCCGGTCCCGGCAGATACATGCCCAGAACAGTGGAAATGAGGCCAGCGCTCAACATGCCGTGGGCGATCCGTGTTTTGAACAAGGTTTGTTTGGCGAACACTTCGTTGACATGTGCCGGGTTGAAGTCTCCCGTCACACCGGCATACTGGTAAATATCCCCTTCCGTGATCGTCTTCGAAAAGGAGGCGCTGTCACCCATCTGAATTTCTTGAATGGTCTTTCCGAGCATATGCCGTATCCTCAGGACGTCTTGCAGGTGTACGGATAGAAATGATGAAAGCAGTATCCTTTCGGATCCGTGTAGTTGAGCTCGGTGATATCCATGCACTCTCCGATGGCGTTCCTCGACACCTCCGGATAATCCGGACGTTGTTCTTCCGCCTTTTTACAAGCCATGCAGATCGGCTCATGGTCGTACACCGAGAGAATGCGCTGGTCCTGCGGCTTCAAGCCTGCCCCGCACCGGGTACAGGAAATCGCACACGAAATCACTTCTTCCCATTTATCCGCCATGATCTCCTCCTTTTGGTGAATGCATGTCAAAGCAACCTGCATGAAAATGCGATCCGAGTTTCTGCATCGGCCCGACACTATGAAAGCCGATTTCGATAATCCTCATATCCGAAGCGTTTCACCAGCCGAAACCGACCGTTCTGCTCCAAAATGCCGATCGAAGGCAGGCGAATGCCGTTGAAGGTATTGTTCTTGACCATGGAATAATGCGCCATGTCGAGAAAAACGAGCCGATCCCCGACAGTCAGGGGTTTCTCGAAAGAATAATCGCCGATCACGTCTCCGGCAAGGCAGGTCATCCCGGCAAGCCGGTAGGTGAAGGGCAGAACACCGGGTTGGTCGGCACCGATGATCTCCGGTCGATAGGGCATTTCGAGGACATCGGGCATATGGGCTGCCGCCGATGTGTCCAGAACGGCGATATGCATGTCGTTTTCGACGATGTCGAGCACGGTTGCGACGAGAAACCCCGTGTTCAGGGCGATCGCCTCTCCGGGTTCCAGAAACACCTCGAGTGGATGCCGTTTTTGAAAATCATTCAACAACCGGCACAACCGATCGACATCGTAGTCGGGCCGGGTGATGTGATGACCGCCACCGAAATTGATCCATTGCATTCGGCCGAACACATCCCCGAATTTCTCTTCGACGACCTTCAGGGTTCGCTCGAGGCTGTCGGCGTTGAGCTCGCACAGGGTGTGAAAATGAAGCCCCGTGATGCCGTCGAGCGATGATGCATCGAAGCGGCTACGAACGACCCCGAGGCGGGAGCAAGGGCCGCAGGGATCATAGATCGGGACTTTCACTTCAGAGTGCTGGGGATTGATCCGGATACCGGCCCGGACCGATTTGGGACTATCGGCGAGCTGCGCCCTGAACCGTTTCCATTGCGTGAACGAGTTGAACACGATGTGATCGCTGTAGCGGAGCAACTCCGGCATGTCGGCATCCGGATAGGCCGGGGCACAGGTGTGCACGGCCTTGCCGAATTCCTCGTAGCCCAGACGGGCCTCGTCCACCGAAGAGGCGGCGACACCATGCAGGACTTCCCGGATCACCGGAAAGAGGCTGAACATGGCGAAGCCTTTGAGCGCCAGCAAAATCTTCACCCCGGTCTGCCGTTGCACCCGATCCAATACGGCAAGATTGCTTCGGATCAGCTCCTCGGAAACGACATAGCAGGGGGAAGGGATCGATGGATCTAAAAGAATGTTTCTGTCCATGGCAGCCCGTAGCGGTTGAGGTCTTCCATGAAGGGATCCGGGTCGAATTCCTCCACATTGAATACGCCGGGTCGTTTCCACGTTCCGGTCAGGATCATTTTGGCGCCGATCATCGCCGGTACACCGGTCGTATAGGAAATGGCCTGGGCCTTGACCTCCCGATAGCATTCGGCATGGTCACAGACGTTGTAAACGTAATAGGTCCGCTCTTTTCCGTCCTTGATGCCGGTGATCATGCATCCGATGTTGGTTTTTCCCTTGTAGTTTTCGCCGAGCGTGGAAGGCTCTGGAAGCAGTGCCTTCAGAAACTGCAGCGGAACGATATCCACCCCTTGGAACCGGACGGGATCGATTCGGGTCATCCCCACATTCTGCAGAACGCGCAGATGGGTCAGGTATTCCTGACCGAAGGTCATCCAAAAGCGCATCCGACGGATACCGGGAAGGTTCTTGACCAGGGACTCCATCTCTTCATGATACATCAGATACATTTCCCTCGGACCGATTTCCGGAAAATCGAAGGTTTTATGAACGCTGAGCGGTTCGGTTTTGATCCATTGGCCGTTTTCGTAATACTTGCCTCTCTGGGTCACTTCCCGGATGTTGATTTCGGGGTTGAAGTTCGTTGCAAATGGATGACCGTGATCTCCGGCATTGCAATCCATGATGTCCACCGTATGGATTTCATCGAAATGGTGTTTCAGGGCATAGGCGCAAAAGACGTTGGTCACACCGGGATCGAAGCCGCATCCGAGAAGGGCCATGACGCCCCGCTGCTCGAAGCGCTCCCGGTAGTCCCATTGCCATTTGTAGCAGAATTTGGCCTCGTCCCGGGGTTCGTAATTGGCCGTATCGAGGTAGTCCACACCGGTCTCGAGGCAGGCATCCATGATGGTAAGGTCCTGATACGGTAGCGCGACATGGATGAGCAGATCGGGACGAAACTCACGGATCAACCGGATGACATCCCGGGTATCGTCTGCATCGACCTGAGCGATCTGGATCGGCCGGGGAACCTGCGCCTGAATGGCTTTGCATTTTTCGATGGTTCGGCTTGCCAACAGGATTTCGGAAAACACTTCCGGTACCTGGGCGCATTTGTGGGTAACCACTCCGCCGACACCGCCCGCCCCGATGATCAATACACGAGACATGGGATATCCTCCTTTGGGGTTGAGATGGGTAGTGAAAAAAAGTGCGTAAGTGCGAAAGTGCAAGGGTGCGTACGTGCGTGGTGCGTGCGTACGTGCTCCATCGGTCTACCGCCGCAAACAGAAGGGGGAACCGACCGGTTTTTCCTACGCGCCCTCTGTTTCATCCATCATAGGAAAGCGGGCTTGGACTGTCAATGAAGACCCGTTCCCATCTGTCGGAGACTTATCCTTGATGGCCTCGGAGAAAGTCGCTTCATCGCCGGCTATGGTTCTTGACGGGCCTGAGCATGGGGGGAGATATGCCTTTTGATGTTGCATCGGATACTTGTTTGAAGCCGCCGGAGATCGTTGGGCCGGGCATGCTCATTCAAGTCATATCCGTTTGAATAACAAGATGTTGCGTTTCAATGATCCATCGTTGAAGTCTGGCCACATGCCCGGCCCTTACGAGCTCGGGCGGCTGAGTTTATCCGATGCAACGAAAAAGGCGTGTCTCCCCCCATGCGACTCGGAAGAAACTTTTGGACTTTTTGCGAGGCCATCAAGCCTGGGGCGATTCGAGGCGAACCCGGCTCGAATCGGCCCGGATATAGTATTGAGCCCCCATCGGAAGCCAACCCAACCGAGGTTCCAGCGATAGCAGCGGTCGAAATGGTCCGATTCGGGGGAAAAATAGGATATACCGTTCAGGCCGGGGAATAAGGCCGCCAGCCTTCAAAAGACGGATCATGGGTTTGGGCCATACCAGGACAGCGTTCTTGTCGAATACGCACGTGGAGACGATGTATCGGGTAACCGGGTTGAGCGGGTTGTGCTCGAAGATGTAAAGACTACCCTTCGGTCGCAGCACACGGACCAGACGATCGATCGTCTTCGGCCATTGCGAAACCGGGATGTGATGAAACACGCAGGAAACCAGGACGACATCGAAGGATTCGGGCTCGAAGGGCAGCATATCCGCGGGTTCGCCTGTGACGAAGCGACAACCGCACAGGTTTCGGCAGGAAGCCACCCGGATGCTCTCAGCGGATATGTCGAAACCGGTATAGCGTGAGCCGGGGAAGAGCTCATGAAAAAACGTGGCCGACATTCCGTCACCGCAGCCGAAATCGAGAAAATCGACAATGGCTTCATCTTCTTCCCGACGAATCTGCTCCAACTTGTGTCTGGCGAAATAGGCCGAATCCACTCCCGAAATGCGTACGTTTTCCGAATGGATCCGTCGATAGTTGTCTGCAAAGCAATCGAATTCCGGAACGGCTTGTGACGGTGGCATAGGTGATGAATTTCCTCTTCCCAGATGGCTCAATCGGCAACGAAACGGTTCATTGGGCCGGCGCTTCTATCAAGGGCTGCTTTTCTCGGGCATCATTGCCACAAAAACACGATGGGGGTCAACGGGAACCTTTCAAAAAATGCTTTTCGGATCGTTGATGGATCGTGTAGAATTCGTTTCGGAAAGTCCCTATGGGTATAGTGGACAGTCGGCAGTGGGCAGGGGGTGATAAGGAGTGGGCCCCTTTGCAGCAGTAATTAACTGGAATAACCACCGGATGTGTAACTCCGTGGGTGGTGAAAATCCACCGGGATGAGTTTTCCTATTTCCGAACGATTCGAGTAACAATGACACCCTTCGATCAGGATCTCCAGACAGCGACAGGTGATTTTCCGGAATTGACCGGCAACTGGTCGATCAACGGAATTCCCAACGGCGGCTATATCATGGCCGTCATGACCCGGGCCATGATGGCCCAAACCGACAAGCAGGCAACACCCATCTTGACGGCATCCTTCATCAACCGATGCAGCCCGGGTCCGATCGATCTGCAGACGGAAGTGGTGAGCCGTTCCAGGAGTTTCGACCGGATTGCCGCCCGACTGATGCAAGATGGAACGGAACGCGTGCGCATGATGGGAACCTTCGCAGCCGATTCCCCCGAATGCCAAATGACCCGCTATGAGAAGCCGCCGCTGCAGCTTGCCCCTCGTGAGTCTTGTGTCACCATGCCTTCCTTTCCGAAATATACGTTGTACGATCGTTTGGAAATCCGCTTCGATCCGGAATGTACCGGCTGGATGAACGGATCGCCCTCCCAGCGTTCGGAATTGAAGGGTTGGATTCGCTTCCGAGACGATCGACCGATCGATCTGGAGGCCGTCATTCTGATGGCGGATTCGTTTCCGCCGCCGGTGTTCGCCACCCAGGGGCCTGTAGCTTGGGTGCCGACCCTCGAAATGACGGTCAACGTTCGCAATCCGCCCCAGAGCGCTTGGCTGAAGGCGGCTTTCCGAACCCGGTTCGTCACGTGCGGGCTTCTTGAATCCGACGGCGAGCTCTGGGACGAAACCGACCAGCTGATCGCCATCTCCCGGCAAATCGCTCAGTATCGCAGTTCATCCTCTTCGACCAGGCAGAAATAGGGCCTGCAGTGAATAGCCGCCACAAATCCCATACAAACCCAACGCCCGAAACCGACAACCATCTGGCCGGTTTTGCGCAAGCGAATGAAGCCGACTGCCAGCAGAAGCGAACCAGTCTCAGCCATTGGTTTCTGCAGAACTGGGAAAGTCTGGCCTTCTGGGTGCTTCTGGCAGGCACATTTTACCTGCTGAAATCCTTTTTCTTACTGATTTTCGAAACCTTTCTGATCACCCATATCACTCGGCGCATCATCCTTTACCTGGTGGCCCGTTTCCACACCGGATACAAGTCGGCCACGATTATCGTATTTTTGCTGTTCATCACGATTCTTGCTGCTATCGGCACCTGGATCACTCCCAAGCTCGTCATCGAATCCAACCGCCTCATCACCGACATGGCGGGCGGCGGGGAACAGCAAATCAAGGAAAAGGTGAACCGATTCATTCACAACTTCGCATCAGGGGTGCTGGGAGATCAGCGGGCACAGTACCTGATCGACTCGCAGGAATTTGTGGCGATGATGGAGGTGGTGAAAACCGAGACGGCACGGGCCATCAAGTCCGCACTGCCCCAGGTGCTGCAGGGAATGCTGTATGTAGTCAAAATCTGTTGGGAAATTCTGATCACGCTCATTTTGGCGATCATTTTTTCGTTCATTCTCGTAATCGATTGGGATCGGATTGCAGCAACCATTCGAACACTCGAGCGATCCCGTATCCGTACTTTCTACATCGGAACAGCCCCCCATCTGGTCGCATTCGCCGACATTCTCGGAAAAGCCTTTACGGCTCAGGCCCTTATCGCCACCTGCAACACCTTGCTGACGTTTGTCGGGATCTGGTTCTTTCAGGTTCCCAACATCGCCTTGATCACCGTCATCGTGTTTTTCTGCGGGTTCATACCGATTCTGGGCGTGTTTCTGAGCTCCATTCCTATCGTCATCTTCGGTATCCAGGCGGGCGGAATGCCGCTTGCCCTAAAGCTGATCGGGCTGATCACGGCCGTGCATCTGGTCGAAGCATACGGTCTCAACCCAAACATCACGGGCAATGTCTTGCATGTTCATCCGATTTTAGTGTTGATGCTGCTGTTGATCGGAGAGCGGTTTTTCGGCATCTGGGGGATGGTGGTGGGTGTTCCGGTCGGGTATTACATCATCCACATGGTCACTCGGCCTGAACCGGAAAACGATCTGAACGGCTAAATTTGGTGAACTCGCAAAAAGTCGATCTACCCTCGATTTTCGGGTAGTTCCGGGCCTGAGCCTGGGGGCGGGTACGCCTTTTGATGCTGCAGCGGAAACTTGTTTGAAGCC